>DASWXG010000077.1:0-3589 GCA_036405615.1 Prosthecobacter sp.
AAAACATCATGCCCATCTACGGAGAACTTGTCGCCAGCCCCAGCAGCGCCCCTTTGAAGGTGTTCATTGTTGAGGACGAAAGCCTCGTGGCCATGGATCTGGAGGAGCGGCTGACCAAAATGGGGTTTTATGTCTGCGGAACGGCGGACAATGGCGTGGATGCACTGGACGGAATTGCCAGCCAGACCGTGGACCTCGTGCTGATGGACATTCATCTGCGCGAAGGCATGGACGGGGTGGATGTGGCGGACCGCCTGCGCAAGACCACCCATGTGCCGGTGGTTTTTGTCACGGCCCACGCAGATGAGGCCACTCTGCGACGTGCCGGCCAGGCCGAGCCTTTTGGTTACGTCCTGAAACCCTTCGATGAACGGGAACTGCGGGCGACCATCGAGATGGCCCTCTACCGGCACCGGGCGGAGAACCGCCTGCGCAAGGTGGAGCGCTGGCTGGCGACCACCCTGCGCAGCATCGGCGACGGTGTCATCGCCACCGACGACCAGGGGAGAATTACGCTGATCAATCCGCTGGCGGAATCTGTCACGGGCTGGTCCTGTTTTGAAGCTGTCGGCCAGCGGTTGGAAGACATCTTCGCGATCTACGGCGAGGGCGGTGAAAATGAAACGCCGGCTTTTTATGACGAGGCGATGAGCTCCGGCGTGACCATCCACATGGGCGAAAACAAGTGCCTCAAAACCAAGGATGGCAGAATGGTGCCGGTGGATGACAGCATTTCGCCCATCCGCGATGATGACGGTCACATCAACGGCTGCGTCGTGGTATTCCGCGACTGCACGCACAGCAAGCAGTTGCAGGAGGAGCGCAGGAGGTTGGAATCCAAGATGCAGGAAACGCAACGGCTGGAAAGCCTGGGCGTGCTGGCGGCGGGCATCGCGCATGATTTTAACAATCTGCTGACCGTGGTGACGATGAACGCCTCGCTGGCCAAGACTTTTGTGCCTTCGCAGTCCCATGTGGTGCGCAGCCTGAGCGACATTCAGAGCGCGGCGGAGCGCGCGGCCCAACTGTGCAACCAGATGCTGGCGTATGCAGGGCAGGGGCCGGTCTCCAAAGAGGAGGTCTGCATCAACGAACTCACCCGTGACACCGCCCACCTGCTGACGACGGCGATCAGCAAAAAGACGGCGCTTTCCCTGGATCTCGGCGACAGCATCCCGAAACTCAGCGGGGACCGCAGCCAGCTTCAACAGGTCATCATGAATCTGGTGATCAACGCTTCGGAGTCCCTTCAAGACCTGCCTGGCAAGATCAAGCTGAAGACCCGCTATTTGCATGTGGATCAGAGGGCGCTTTTCAACTGCCGCGCCGGAGCCTCTTTGGAAGAGGGCGACTACATCATGATCGAGGTGAAGGACACGGGGGAGGGGATGACCCCCGAAGTGCTGGCACGCATTTTCGACCCCTTCTTCACCACCAAATTTACCGGGCGCGGGCTGGGGCTGGCGGCGGTCATCGGCATTGTGAGGAGCCACGGCGGAGATCTTGCTGTGGACAGCGTCAGCGGAGCGGGCACCACTTTCAGGATCTACCTGCCGGCTGTGAAAGAGTCTGCTGCGGCCCTTACGGAATGGACGGATGCCGAAAGCGCCTCCTGGCTGGGCACGGGGCATGTGCTGATTGTGGACGATGAAGTCACCATCCGTACGGCTGGACAGGCCGTGCTGAACCATCTGGGGTTCCAGGTGGAACTGGCGGAGGATGGCATGAGGGGGCTGGAGAAGATCCTGCGTCAGGCGGTGAACTACCGCGTGGTGCTGCTGGACCTGACCATGCCCAACCTGGATGGGCGGGATGTTTACAAACTGGTGCGGGAACGGATGCCCCATCTGCCCATCATCATCATGAGCGGTTACTCCTCCCATCAGGCCCTGGACCTGATGAATGATGGTGGCCCAACCAGTTTTATCCAAAAGCCGTTCTCGGTGGAGGCGATCCGGGAAAAGCTGGTGGCTCTTTTGGGCTGAAAAGGCATTCAAAAGTGATGAAATGCCCCTGTTGGCAAGAATCTGGCGTGAAAAGGCCGTATTTTTCCCGGTCTTTCTGCCATGCATACCCGCTATACCGCCCCTCTGCTGCTCGCGACCCTGGTTCCCTGGGCCGCTGGGGCTGCCGAGCCTGTAACCTTTGAAAAGCACATCCGCCCCATTCTGAAGGCGCAGTGCTTCCACTGCCATGGCGAAGAAGGGGAGATGAAAGGCGGACTGGATGTGCGCCTCGCCCGTTACATCCTGAAAGGCGGCGATGAAGGTCCGGCCGTGGTGCCGGGCAAGACGGCTGACAGCCATTTGCTGACGATGGTCAGGAATGGCGACATGCCCAAGGGCAAGGCCAAGCTGAAAGACAGCGAGATTGCCTTGATCGAAAGCTGGATTGCGCAGGGCGCCAAAACGGCGCGACCCGAGCCTGAAAAGCTGGGACCGGAGCATGCCTTCACAGACGAGGAGCGTGCATGGTGGGCACTCCAGCCGATTCGCAGACCGGCGGTGCCCGTCGTGAAGGCTGTCCGGGTGACGAACCCTGTGGATGCCTTTGTGGCGGAGAAAATGGCAGCCAAAAAACTCGCGTTTTCCCCCGAGGCGGACGCAACGACACTGGTTCGCCGTATCACCTTTGATTTGACCGGCCTTCCTCCGACTCCGGAAGAGGTTTCGAATTTTGTCGCGGCCTCAGTTCGCAATGCGGCCGTGGCTCAACGGGATCTGGTGGAACGTCTGCTGGCTTCCACAGCCTACGGCGAACGGTGGGGCAGGCACTGGCTCGATATTGCCGGTTATGCCGACAGTGATGGTTATACCGACAAGGATCTGGAGCGGAAGTGGGCCTACAAGTACCGCGACTACGTCATCGGATCGCTGAACAAGGACAAGCCTTTTGACCAGTTTGTGCGGGAGCAGCTGGCGGGAGATGAGATGGTGCCGCAGCCTCATAAAAATCTCAGTGCTGAGGCGGTGGAAAAAATCACGGCTACAGGCTTCCTGCGGATGGCGGCAGATGGCACCGGGGCGATGAATGACAAGGCGGCCCAGAATGCCACCATAGCCGACACGATCAAAATCGTCAGCACCGCCTTTTATGGTATGACCATCGGTTGTGCCCAGTGCCACGATCACCGCTACGATCCTATCAGCCAGGCCGACTACTACCGCCTGCGCGCTGTTTTTGAGCCTGGTTTTAATACCAAAAGCTGGAAGGTGCCGAACGGACGACTGGTTTCACTGCTGACGGATACCGAACGCACCGAGGCGGCGAAGGTGGAGGCTGAGGCGAAAAAGGTGGATGCCGCCCGTCTGGCGAAGACGGAGGAATTCATCAGCGAAGTCCTGGACAAAGAACTGGCCAAGGCCCCGGAGAAGGACCGCGAGGTTCTCCGCGCCGCCTACCGTACGGAAGTGAAGAAGCGCACGCCTGAACAGGTGAAGCTGCTGAAATCTTTTCCACGAGTGAACCAGCTGAGCGCCGGTTCTCTTTACCTCTACGACACGACGTACAAGACCAAGCACGCGGCTACGCTGAAGGCCATGGCGGATGATGCGGCTGCAGTGCGGGCGAAAAAGCCGAAGGAGGAATT
>DASWXG010000078.1:0-4639 GCA_036405615.1 Prosthecobacter sp.
GCCCGACTGCAGCGGTATTCCACTCATCACCTTCCATGTCATCAATGCTGACAAAGGTCGGCTCGCCACCCATGGTAAGGCGCACATCTCCGCTCACCAATTCTTCATCAATCTGGTAGCCGAGGGCTTCGATCTCCTCCCATTGCTCCGGGCTGTACGGCTTGGTCACACGCGGAGACTCAAAGAAGCGCGTGACGTTCATCTCATGGCTGAACTCCACTTCACACTTGTCCACCAGCCCTGTCACCGGGGCCGCACTGGTGGGGTCTGGCGTGGCCGCCAGAGGCAGATGCCCTTCCCCGGCAAAGAGGCCGGAAGTGGGGTCCAGTCCCACCCAGCCCGCACCCGGCAGATACACCTCGCACCAGGCATGAAGGTCCGTGAAATCCACGTCCGTGCCACTGGGACCGTCGAGCGATTTCACATCTGCCTTGAGTTGGATGAGATAACCGCTGACAAAACGTGCCGCCAGCCCCAGATGGCGCATGAGCTGCACCATCAGCCAGGCGCTGTCGCGGCATGAGCCGCTACACAGGTCCAATGTTTCTTCGGGTGTTTGCACCCCGGGCTCCATGCGGATGGTGTAGCGGATGTCCTTCCACAGTGACTGGTTCATCATGACCAGGAAATCGATGGTCCGCATCGGCTCTTTCCCCGCCGTCATCTGCTGCCGGATGCCGCGCAAGTAGCCTCCGATCAACGGGCTCAGGGGGAGCTTGCGATGAAAGGGCTCAAGCTCGTGGGCCAGCACCGGGTCATACTGGAAAGGCACCGTCTCAGCCTGGGGTTCCAGGAAGAAATCGAAGGGGTTGAAGACCGCCATCTCGGCCACCAGATCCACCTCCACGCAAAACTCTTCCGTCTTCTCAGGAAAGACCAGCCGGGCCAGATAGTTGCTCTGAGGGTCCTGCTGCCAGTTGATGAAATGCTGCTCAGGCGTGATCTTCAGCGAGTAGGAAAGAACAGGAGTCCGGCAATGCGGCGCCGGGCGCAACCGCACGACGTGAGGTGACAGGTTCACCGGGCGGTCAAACTTGTACCGCGTGACGTGACGGAGGGCGACGTGGATGGACATGTGGGGTTGGTTGTCCTTCTGGTCAAAGCACGGGGTGTGCCATCGCAGAAAAGTAAACATTTCATGCCAATTCGAGCCTGTCTGCCCTGGCCGGCCCTGTCTTCGCCGCCCAAGCCCCGGTGCAGCCCTGGCCTAACCAGCATTTGCGCAGATCAACCCCTCCGGCACAAGGCAAAAAAAACAGGGCGCGGAACAATCCGCGCCCTGCATCAGCCAGCCATCCGGCTGCTCAAATTACTGCTTATTGGCCTCAGCTTCAGGGTCCACGATGGTCGTGGGCAGTTCAGGTGCCACAGGCTCTTCCTCCAGAGCATCCTCTTCAGGCTCAATGACAGGAGCGGAAGTCTTCTCAGACTCCACCGCTTCAGGGCCGTCCTCTCCGCCGACCACATCCACCGGAGATTCGGGAGCGGCTTCCAGGTCATCTGAAGACGGGCCGGGAGAAGATTCGTTGAGCTCCTCCTGGGCAGCCAGGCTGACACCCTCCAAAGAACCTATGTCAGACACCTCTTCAGAAACCGGAGCTTCTTCCGAGGCCACTTCAGAAGGGGCTTCATCCACTGCCGTTGCGGCTTCAGCAGCGCCTGGAGACGCTTCTTCACCTTCTTCGGCTGCGACTGTTTCGCCTTCGGCCTTCACGGATTCCTTGGCGGCCTTTTCCTTGGCGGGCGGATTGGGTTCACCCTGAACGCCGAGGAATACCATGCCATCGCTATACTCGATGACGTACCCTTCGTTGGTCAGCCAGCGGAGGTCTTTCAGCACAGAAATTTGATCATCGGTGAGCTGCGGTTTGGCCTCGCCTTCGCCTTCGGCCACAGGCGCGGCACCAGGAACGATGGTTTCCACCAGCTTGGCCAGAGGCATGCCGGGGGTCGTTTTCAGCACTTCCACAATCTTGGCCACGCGCTCGGAGAAGACCACACCCGCATCCACGGCACGGGGCTTCACACGGCAGACGAACAGTTTGCCGGCACGGCGCTTGAAGAGCTTCAGGCCGCGGCGCTCAAATCCGCCACCAAGCTTCTGGGACATCTCAAACAGGTGCTTGCGGGCGGCATCCACAGCATGACGCATCATGATGCCAAGGATGTGGGTCAGCTTGGACTTCTCCTGGCTGCCAGGAATGACAACCTCGCGCCCTTCCAGAATGGCGTCTTCACCGTGGGTACGGCGGAAGTGGGCTTCCATCTCCGCACGGGTGCCGAAAGTCACAGCTTCGGCATCTTCAGCCTGGTCCTTGATGTAAACCCAGCGCTGGCCCTTGCGCTGTTTTTCCTTCCACTGGGCAACGAGTTCCGGATTTGCCTCCGTGCGAACGCGGCGCTTGTAGTCTTCCAGCGGCATGTTGGCAAAACGCTCGCGGTGCAAGCGGATCAGCGCCGACTGGAAGCTATGGTGGCTTGGCGGGCCAAGCAGCTCGCCAGTCATGCCGCAAACGCCGATGCTCTTGAAATCACCTTTGGGCTCTTCCAGCTCGACTTCTTCCACCTTGTAGAAGCTCTCGATGGCAGGGCTGCGCAGGATATGATTCAGGGCTTCTTCATGCGTGAGGAAAAGGCCGCCATCGCTCTTGCTCACAAAGAGACCTGTGGCCCGCTCTGGAGCGCAGGTGAAACGGGCATGGAAACGGTCTCCCTCGGCCAGGACCAGACGGGCGGCGTCAAACATGCTGAACGCGTGACCGCTGGAACGGATGTGGTTGGCAAGGGCCTCGGCGGACTTGTCTTCCGGCTCGATGGTCACCTTGATGTCCTTCGGAATCTCCACCCATTCGCGCTGAGGGCGGTCATGGCCGTGACCAGGACCACGGTCCCGATCTCCAAAGCGGCGTGGGCCACCGCGGTCATCACGGTCGCGACGCGGACCGCCACCCTGCCCTGGAGGACCATCACGGCGCGGACGAAAATCTCCGCGGTCACGGTTCTGACCACCGCCAAAGCCGCCACCACCATCACGGCGCGGAGGAGGACCGCCACGACGGTCGCCATCACGGCGGTCGCGTCCACCTTCGCGCCGGGGACCGCGATCTTCGCGCTCCTCGTATTTGCTCAGGTTGCTGGGGGCGCCCATTCCCGAGACCCAGGCGGGCATCATGCGCAGGTCGGAGAGGTCCACCAGCCCGGCGGATTTCGGGGTTGGCGTTTCAGGAGTCGCTTCAGGTTCAGTCATGACAGGAGATCAGGACGCGCAGTATGGCGCAACTTCCGCCTTGTCGCCAACTTTGTTCTCAAACATGAAAGCCGGTATTTTGCATTGCCACACCCCGGACAGTCTCTCTCGGTTGAAGTGCAAAGATCAAAAAGGCGTCCCTCATGAGAGGAACGCCCTTTTGCAGATCAACGGTTGTGACGAAAAAAGCGTCTCAGATCATGTCCATGTCCACCAGGATCTCACGGGGCTTGGCCCCTTCGCCCGGACCAATGATCCCGCGATCTTCCAGGATGTCCATCATGCGGGCCGCTCTGCCATACCCCAGCTTCAGTCGGCGCTGGAACAGGCTGGTGGAGGCTTTTTTCTCCTGGCGAATCACCTCGAGGCATTTTTCCAAAGTCTCTTCTTCTTCAGAACTGACACCTCCGCCGCCTTCTTCATCATCACCACCCATCTCGCCGGTTTCATCGTCCACTTTGACATCGAAGATGGGTTTGCCCTGAGCAACACAGCGTTCGACGATGGCGTGAATCTCATCGTCCGTGACCAACGCACCCTGGCTGCGGATGGGTTGGGCACCGCCGGGGGGCACATACAGCATGTCCCCTTTGCCCACCAGATTCTCCGCTCCCTTACGGTCCAGAATCACACGGCTGTCCAGAGCGCTGGAAACCTGGAAGGCAATGCGGGTGGGAATGTTGGCCTTGATGACGCCGGTGATGACGTCCGCGCGAGGAGTCTGGGTGGCGACGATCAGATGGATGCCAGCCGCACGCGCCATCTGGGTGATTCGGGCGATGGCCACCTCAATGTCCGCAGGCGCTGTCTGCATGAGGTCGGCCAGCTCGTCAATGATGACCACGATGTAGGGCAGCGTGTCCGGAATCACCATCTCCTGGCGTGGCTTTGCACGCGGAGGCGGCTGGGCATCGCCGATCCAGTCGCCATTGTGATCGAGAGGTGCAGAGGCAGCATCAGCCTCGACATCCGCTTCCAGATCAGCAGCGACTTCGGGATCTTCCCAGGGAGGAGTGGAACCATCCACCAGATTGTCCGCCGCCGCAGCAGCCTTGGCGAAAGCAGCTGACACGCGCACATCATCGGTGCCAGCCGAGGTGGCTGCACGCTTGCCTCCGGCGGGCTTGGCAGTTTCCGCCTGAGGCTCCGCCAGGGTTTCCGCTGCAGCAGCCGCACGCCGGGCTTCATTGGCTGCGGCGCGTTTGCGGTTGCGGTTGTTGAAGGTTTCAAAGTTACGGCACGCCTCCTGGGCGAACATCTGATACCGGTTTTCCATTTCCCGTACCACCCAGCGAAGGGCCAGCAGCGCTTTCTTGGGATCCGTCACCACCGGCACGGCCAGGTGGGGCAGCTCCGCGTAGTTCTGCATTTCCACGACCTTGGGATCGATCA
>DASWXG010000079.1:0-6477 GCA_036405615.1 Prosthecobacter sp.
CCCAGGAATGGACACGGCCTCCCGCAACACGGGGTCGCCGGAACGAAAGTCCACCACCTGGAGCCAGGAGCGCACCTGGGCCGGGGATGGGCGCAGCGGCACCTGAACCTTCATAGGCAAAGCGGACACCGCGGGTGCTGGTTCATCCGCGGTGTCATAGCTGCAGTAGAGCATGCCGTTCTCCGCGAACGCCCGGGAAGAGGCGGTCAGCCTTCCTTGAATGAGCAGTACTTTGGCCTCGCCAGCTGTCAGAGCATCCCCTGTCAGGCGCACCTGGCAAAGCACGAGCGCCGGGGCTGAAAGAGGCAGGATATCCTTTGCCTTTTCGCGCGAGGGTTTCTCCTGGGACGCCTTGCCCCACCAGCCTCCGGGATAATTGCGCGCCGGGAGATACCAGACCAGACTGTCAGCATTCACCCATATCGGTTGCACAGCGTCCAAAGCGACATCCCAGGCATCCAGACCGGGCATCACCTGCTCCACCGTGTCCAGTTCGACCGCCGAAGAAGGGTCACTCAAATCAAAGGCCCAGGTACGAAGCTTTTGCCGTCCGTCCGCTGAAGCGATCCACTGGGCTACGAACAAACGCTCTTCCCGGCGGGTCAGCCCCACCACCTTCCCTTCGCCCAGCAGCAGTTCCTCCACCACCACGTCCGGCTCGCTGGCCGGTGTGATCCGCAACCTCGCCTCGGGGCCACGCGCTGAGGCCGACACACTGCCCTCCTCCACCTGCACCAGAAAGTCGCCCATCGGCATCACACGGTCGGTCCTCCAGGCCAGCGGCATGATGACGGGCACCTCGGCAGTCCTCTCAGTATGTTCCACCCGCAGCTCCTGGTCTTTGACGGTCACGCGATATCCGGCGATCAGCACCTCAGCATTCTGGCGTGTCAGCAACTCGGCCGCACTGCCAGAAGCCCCGTTGGAAAGGACCTCATGAAGCCGCCTGTTCCCCGCCTGGGTGACTTCCACAAAGAGCCGTCCATCCTTCGTCTGGAAGGCGGGGTCCAACCCGGTGAACGTCGACTTGCCTAACAGTTTGGGTGACTCAGGCGATTGCAAATCCACCCGGGTCAGTTGCGTGCGCTGAGGCTGTCCGTTCCCCTGCAAAACACTGAGGACGTAAAGCTGGCTGCCCACCAGCCTTGTGGTCACCAGCCGGCCTTCCAGCGGCACCAAAGCCGTCAAGGACGGGCCTTCCTCAGTGACGGTCAGCGAAAACAGCGTGGAGAGTCCAAAACGGTCTTTCGAGGTCGCCTTGCCCAGCAGAATGAGTTGCGTGCCTGCATCATCGAGGACATGCAACTGCTCGCCCAAAGCCGGAATCCGCAAGCCGCCGCTACGGTGCGGATGGGCAGGATCCGCAAGGTCCACCACCTGAAGTCCCCGCTGCTGGTGAAAGTAATACAGCCGTGTGTCGTGAAACAGCCAGAGATCGGGTTTGGAAGAAGACACCGAATTCAGAGATACCTTGGGTGTCTTCCGCAACCGGTCCATGGCCTGGCGTTCCCGCCCTGCAGGTGGAGCTTCAGCCCGTGAATACTGGTGCTTCCCATGCAGGAAACGGGCGGGGAACTTCGACATCCTATATCCTTGGACCCGGAAGTCTTCCGGTTTGCCATCCTGCGGCAGAGCAAACGAGATGTTGCGCATCTGCTCGCGGCTGAGGCTGCGAGGATATTGGACTGACAAAGGTTTCCAGCCACTGCCCTGACGCTTTTCCAGCACCACTTGCTGGTAGCTCAAGGCCATCGGTACGGTCAGAGAGCGGTCTTGCAGCTCTGTCCTCAAAGTCACCCCGGCCGCAGCGGAGGCGGAGACAGATGCAGCCCTGCCTTCCTCCGGAAAACCGAAGGCCGCGATGCAACAGAGCAGCAATGCGAGACGAAGGGGGGGCACAGAACTGAGGGGAGGGTCGGTTGGTTGTATGAAAAATCCGCCGCCTTTGCAAGATTCTTCCATCGGGAACCCAGGCAAACCGCAGCTGTTTTTGAAAACGGCCCCGAAAGTCCGTTAAATGGCTCCAGAAACAGGAATGACCCGTTGAGACCCGACTATGTCCCCTGCCGAAACAGAACTTCACCAGCGCTTCCTGCGCGCCCTGACCGCCCATGAGCCTGCGGTGCGGGCCTATGTGCGCCGCCTGGTGCCGACCAGGGCTGACGCCGATGACGTCATGCAGGAGGTGGTCGTTTTCTTGTGGGATAAGTTTCCCACACTTGACGAAGGGGCCGACTTTCGCCCGTGGGCGTTCAAAGTCGCCCGTTTCAAAGTGCTCTCCTGGCTCCGGGACAAAGGGCGGGACCGGCTGGTTTTAAGCGATGAAACGGTGGACCTCATTGCCGAAGAGACCGCGCGGGACGACTCCCGGCTGGAGACGCAGAGACGCGCCCTCGAAACTTGCGCCAGCAAACTGGAGCCGGAACAGCAGAAATTGCTGATGCAGGCCTACCAGCCGGAAGTGCGCATCCAGGATGTGGCGGAAAACAGCGGCAGGACCCTTGCGGGTTTCTACCAGTGGCTGCACCGCGTCCGGAAGCTTCTGCTGGAGTGCATCCGCCGGGAAATGAACCGGGAGGAACTGTCATGAGTCTGGATGATCTGAGCCAACGCTACCTCGACGGTGAGGCGACCGAGTCCGAAGTGGCCGCCCTGGAAGAACTGCTGCGCCATGACGCCGACGCCCGGCGGCAATTTGCGGAACTGGCCAACCTGGACTCTGCCCTGGCTGAGCAAGCAGCCTACTGGATCGCCCCGACCTCAAAACCCGCCTATCGCCCGCCCACGAAAAACCGCTGGCCAGCCCGGCAATGGCTGGCAACAGCAGCCGCCCTGGCACTGCTGGCCACGGGAGCCGGGTGGTGGCAGTCCTACCAACAAGGATACGCGACGGTGGCCAAAGGGATAGGCACCAGCCAGTTCACGGAAGGTGGCAAAGTCCGGAATACAGCCTATGAACTGGATGAAGGAACGGTGGAGTTCCTGACGGCACGGGGCGCGCGTGTGGTGATCGAAGCTCCTGCGCATTTCCAATTTGAAAGCGCCCAGCGTCTGCGCATGACGCAAGGCCGTCTGGCAGCTGATGTTCCCCCCTCCGCCAAAGGATTCACCGTTATCACCCCTACGGGCAAGGCTGTGGATCTGGGCACGAAATTCGGCGTGGATGTTCCACCGCAGGGACAGGCTGAGATCCACGTGTTTCAGGGAGAAGTCATTGCCCAGTCATCAGAAGGCGGCCGCAAGCAAAGCCTCAGAGACGGGGAGGCCTACACCCTGGAATCTGGCGCCGGTTCGACCCGCGAGCTCCGGTCCGCAGCCTTCATCCGCCCTGAAGAAACTTCATCTCTTCAAGCCGCTTTCACGGCAGGCCAGCACAGCCGGTCAGATGCGGCCAAAGCCGCTCTGTGCAATGACCCGGCACTCATCACGCTGCTGGATTTTGAAGATGTCCGCCGCAAACCCGAAGGCACCTACCGCATGGTGCAGGGGCGCTGGCCTGGGTCGCTGGCACCTGAATTCGTCAACATCGGCGACCACATGAAACTGAATGTCGGCGGACATCAGGCGTGGCCGCAGCTAACCCTTGCCGCTTGGGTGAGACTGGACCGGCTGGGGGCTCCCTACCAGTCCCTCTATCACACCGACGGCTGGGACGAGGACAAACCAGGGCAGGTGCACTGGATGATCCATCGCGACAGCACCATGAGGCTGGCGTTGAAACACAATGTGGTGGCCCAGGCACAATCCGGCCCCCAAGCGTTTCCGGATTCCAGCACCCCTGTGCTTCCTGAGCAAGGGCGGTGGGTGCATCTCGCCGTCGTTTACGATGCCGCCGCAGGGACTGTGCGTTTCTTCCTGAACGGCAAGTTCGACAACGAAACTGTTCTCGCAACAGCCCACCCTGCCCTGCTGGGGCCAGCCCAGCTCGGCAACTGGAATGCCAATGACCGCAAACTGAGCGGGCGTGTTGATGAACTTTTTCTGTTAGGCCGGGCCATGACCGACGCAGAAATCCACGCCGTTTTTGACGCCGGCAATCCCTACCGCTGAGCCATGCCATGATGCCAAGATCCGTTCCCTTTGTCCTCCTGATGGCCACGGTCGCCAGCGCCGCGCCGGTTGACTTCGCACGCGATGTCCGTCCCATCTTGCAGAAGCACTGCTTCTCCTGCCATGGGCCGGAGAAACAAAAGTCCGGGCTGCGATTCGACATTCGCGCTGAAGCCCTGCGGGGCGGGGACTCCCACGCGCCTAATATTATCCCTGGCAACGCTGCCCAGAGCCCGCTGGTCCAGTTTGTGCAAAGCCGTGACGAAGACACCCAGATGCCACCGAAAGGCGAGCGGCTGACGTCAGGCGAAACGGAAATGCTTGCCCGCTGGATCAACGAGGGTGCCCTGTGGCCGGAGGGCCTGGACACCGCCCAGGTGGAGGACAAACGGGATCACTGGGCCTTCAAGCCGCTGCCTGCCCAAACCGGAAGTCTGGATTCCTGGGTCACCTCCAAGCTCCGTGAGAAAGACCTGGATCTGTCACCGGAAGCGGACCGGCGCACGCTCATCCGACGCCTGCACCTGGTGCTGCACGGGCTGCCGCCGACACCGGAGGAAGTGGAGGCTTTTGCCAAAAATGAGGATCCCAAAGCCTATGAAAAGGAGGTGGACCGGTTGCTGGCCTCGCCCCGCTATGGCGAGCGCTGGGCACGGCACTGGCTGGATGTGATCGCCTTTGGAGAGACCCACGGCTTTGAAGTCAATACCCCGCGCCCGAACGCCTGGCCCTACCGAGACTATGTGATACAGTCATTCAACCGTGACATCCCCTTCCCGCAGTTCATTCTCGAGCAGTTGGCTGGGGATACAGCGGGTGCTGATGCAGCCACCGGATTCCTTGTCGCGAGTGCGGCGCTCCTTCCAGGCCAGATTGGCAAAGATGAAGAGTCCAAGGCCAAGGCCCGGCAAGATGAACTGAACGACATGGTCAGCACCACGGGCGGCGCCTTCCTGGGACTGACGCTTCACTGCGCACGCTGCCATGACCACAAGTTTGACCCGGTATCCCAAGCCGACTACTACGGACTCCAGGCCATTTTTGCCGGCGTGCGGCACGGAGAGCGGCCTTTGCGCTCTGCGGAGGCCCGGGAATCTGCCGAGTCCAATGCAGACCTGCTGCCCAAACTCACACGCGCTACACATCAGTTCCTGCAATTTGAACCTCCGACCGGTTCAGGAAGACCTGCGGTGCATCCCTATCGGAACATCGACCGGTTCACACCCGTCACCACCCGGCGGTTGCGGTTCAGCATCCAGGCCACCTCAGAAAACAACCGCTATGAGCCTTGCCTGGATGAACTGGAAATCTACAGCACAGACGGTCGTAATGTGGCCCTGGCAGCCACAGGAGCCAAAGCCACAGCTTCGTCCAGCTGGGCCTCAGCGAAGCACCGGCTGGAGCATGTGAACGACGGGCTGTATGGCAATGACCGCAGCTGGATCAGCAAGAGCCGGGGCAGCGGCTGGGTGGAGATTGAATTTGCCAAACCTGAAAGTGTGGAAGCCGTCGTATGGGGGAGAGACCGGCTGGAAGATTTTCGTGACCGGTTGCCGGTGCAGTACCAGGTTGAAGTTGCCCCAAGCAACGGGGCCTGGCAGCGCGTCAGTGATGGTGATGACCGCAAGCCTTTCACTCAAGCCAAAGGACGCCCGCAGGAACCGGAGCCTGCCGATGCCGGGAAAGTCGCCCGATGGCAGGAGGCCCGTGGCTTGCTGCGAAGCCTGGAAGAAAGACTGCAGACAACCAAGACCGGCCCAACGGTGTATGCCGGGAGGTTTGAAACGGCCCCGGCCTCATTCAGGCTCAACCGGGGTGATGTCACCCAGCCGAAGGAAGAAGTGCCCCCCGGGGCCGTGACAGCCCTGGGCCCGCGTTTGAGCCTAACCAAGGATATGCCTGAGCAGCAACGGCGTATCGCCCTGGCAAAGTGGCTGGCGGTGCCGGAAAACCCGCTTCCCGCCAGAGTGCTCGTCAACCGCCTGTGGCAGCATCACTTTGGCGAAGGTCTGGTCAGCACCCCCAACGACTTCGGCCGCAACGGTGCCCTGCCCACTCACCCGGAACTGCTTTCCTGGCTGGCCTCGGAGTTCATTCGTGGCGGCTGGAGCATCAAGCACATGCAGAAACTCATCGTCATGAGCCGCACCTGGCGGCAAAGCAGTGCCCCCAATCCGGAAGGGCTGGCAGCGGATGCACAAACCCGCCTGCTGTGGAGATTCCCCCCGAGGCGGCTGGAAGCGGAAGCTGTGCGTGATGGCATTCTGGCCGTCTCTGGTGCGCTGGATCTGAGGATGGGAGGACCTGGCTACAGTGTCTTTGAGCCTAACAGCAACTATGTCCGTGTTTATGATCCCAAAACATCATACGGCCCCGAAGAGTGGCGGCGGATGATCTACATGACCAAGGTACGCGTCGCCCAGGACT
>DASWXG010000080.1:0-10445 GCA_036405615.1 Prosthecobacter sp.
CCTTGAACTTTTTGTATTCCACAAGCTGGCGGATGAGCTCCCAGCGGGGGTCTTCCTCATCGGCCTCTTCATCCGGCGGCTGCTGGGTCTGCGGCAGCAGTTCACGGCTCTTGATGTACATGAGGTTGGCGGCCATGACGATGAACTCGCTGGCGACCTCGATGTTGAGCATCTTGAAGGTGTTGATGTAGTCCAGGTACTGCTTGGTGATGTTGCCGATGGACACATCATAGATGTCGATCTCCTCTTTCTTGATGAGATAGAGGAGGAGGTCGAGGGGGCCCTCGAAGATCTCCAGCTTGACCTTGTAATCCTTGTCTTCCACAGGGGCAGCTATGGACGGGAAGGGCCGGGAAGCGAGGAGAAAATCACTTCAGGGCAGGGGGCTCGATGCCCAGCGGGGCCACCTGTTTGGCTGCGGCACCCAACTGCTCTGCCGGGACAAAAAGCATGCAGTAGAAGTTGCCTTCCAGAACGACAAAAAGCGGCACCATGTTCTTCTTCCTGTAGTCGTTCACTTGGGCCTCCATCTCCTTTTCGCCGCTGATGATGTTGTAGAACCAGGCGTCAAACAGCAGGCCGCGCATGAAGATGCCGCGCACGAGGTCCTTGCCTTCGTCATATTCGAAATAGACCATCTGCTCCCCGGTCTCGCGTTTTTTGTCAGAAAGCTTCGTCAGGTCCGCCGCTTTCATCCAGTCGCTGAAAAGCTTTTCCCGCTCCCGGCCTTTGGCCGAGCTGACCTTGGAGGCTTTGACCTTTACCGGTTTGTCAGAGGCTGCTCGGGCGGGATCTGCGGGCAGGAAGGCGAGACCGCTGGAGAGAAGACCGATGCAAAAGAGCCGGGTGGTCATGGGCATAGCCATGGAGGCTGACACAAGCGGCCGCCTGAAGTCGAGCTAATTCATTATCTGCCCGTCCTGCATTCGCTCACGCATTTCAGTCTCCTGTGCCCAGCCTGACCACGGCTTTGATGAGGCCGCTGCCGGGGGCCATCCAGGCGGGGAGGGTTTCGGGAAGTTCTTCAAAAGCGCAGCGGTGGCTGATCCATGGCGCGGTGTTGATGGTGCCGCTGCGGAGGAGGTCCAGGATGAACGGGAAGTCTTCCGCCTGGGCGTTCCGGCTGGCCAGGAGGGTGAGTTCGCGACGGTGGAACAGCGGATCATCCAGGGGCACGGGCTCTTTGGTGATGCCGACATACACCACCTGGCCGGCAAAGCGGGCATAACCCAATGCTGCGGCCATGGAGCCTGCATGGCCGGTGGCATCGAACACGGTGTGGGCTACGGGGCCATCCGGCAGGCTGTCCACCACCTGGGTTCCCGGGTAGTGCCGGGTGACAAACTGGCGCCGGGTTTCATTGAGCTCCAGCACGGTCACCTTGCGACCGCCCAGCCGGGCGAACTCCAGGACGGTGAGGCCGATGGGACCTGCGCCGATGATGAGCACATCCTCCTCCGGGGTCAGCCGGGCCCGCTTGACGGCATGGCAGCCAATGGCCAGGGTCTCCACCAGGGCGAGTTGTTCGTAGTCCAGGACGGTATCCGGACTGGGGTGAAGTTTGGCCGCAGGCAGCAGAATCCGCTCGCGCATGCCGCCGTCGCAATGGACGCCGAGGACTTGCAGGTATTCGCAACAGTTGGTTCGGCCCAAAAGGCAGGGGCGGCAGCGTCCGCAGTTCAGGTAGGGTTCGACAGAGCAGCGATCGCCGGGCTGGAGATGGGTAACCCCGGCACCGGTGGCCAGGACTTCGACGCCCAGTTCATGACCCAGGATGCGGGGATACTGGATGAAGGGCATCTTGCCCTGATACCCGGCGATGTCCGTGCCGCAGATGCCGATGGCATGCACCGCCACCAGGGCTTCGCCGGGGCCAGGGGCTGCTGTTTCCGGCAGGGCGATCCATTCAAAAGAGCCGGGCGAGGAGAGACGGAGGGCACGCATGCGTGAGAAGAATGTACGGATGAGAAACGCTGCCTGCCCTGCGGTTCACACAGGCAGATGACAGCCGTTTTCAGTTCACCGGGCCATGACATAGCGGCCGCCCTTTAGATCCACACGAGGGACTTTGGCCTCTTTCTCGAAGGCATCGTGCAGCGGCAGCAGGTCCTGCCAGAATGCATGGCTGGGGTGGCCGGTTTCCTGGGCCAGGCGTTCGGCGTTCATGCGAAAGGGGAAGACATGCACCGGCACCTCGCCGCCGTTCTTTTCCAAGGCCGCTTCCACCACGAGGTAGATTTCCTCGATGA
Organism: Prosthecobacter sp.; assembly: GCA_036405615.1. Taxonomy (GTDB): domain Bacteria; phylum Verrucomicrobiota; class Verrucomicrobiia; order Verrucomicrobiales; family Verrucomicrobiaceae; genus Prosthecobacter. Next base: position 2,250 of record DASWXG010000080.1, read on the forward strand.
CCGGATCTGTCATGGCGAAACAGCCGATGCTGACTTGGTTGCCATGCACCATGATGTGGGTGCCGGTGCGGCCATGGTGGCGGTCATGGGCATTGGGATAACCAATGTTGAAGGAGAGATGAAAGGTGCTGCCTGCATTGAGAGCGCTGGCGGAGAATCCGTAAAAGCCTTCCGGTGCCTGGCGGTCACCCTCCTGCATTTTGGGGCCGAGGACACCGGACATGGCGGCTACCGGATAGGTGCGGAAAAGTTTCCAGCCCTGCCTGCCTTTGAGCCAGAGTTCCAGCTCGCGAGTTTCCTTGTAGATGCGGACAAAGGCGGGGTTTCCCAGTTTCAGATCCTGCCTTTGAAGTTCCTGAGCGAGCAAGGGGCGGACCCGTGCATGGACATTGGCGAGGCGGTCGGCTGCGGGCATCTGCCGCCACTGCTCTTCCGGTGGCGGGGCCGGGTAGGGGAGGTTGGGGCGTTCGACTGCCGGTTTGACGGGAGCGGGCAGGGGCATGGTGGCGAGATCAGGCAGGAGCATGGCCGAGCATTCATTGCAAGCGGAGCCGCCATCCAGAGGTACACGCAGCCAGACGAAGGTGGCAGCGAGGATGGGGAGGAGCCAGAGGAGAGGACGCATCGGCAGGGCGGGCGAGGGGATGCTGGTTGGACTCCGGGCGGAGAGTTTTGATCAATCTGCGCGCAGTTTGCGGACCGTGGTGCCCGGGTTCCAGCGGCCTTCGGTCATGACGATCTTGGGATGCTGGGGAATACCGCGCTCATTTTGCTGCTCCTGGGCGACCAGGAGGTCCACCGCCGCAGCCCCCAGGACTTCGGCTTGCTGGTCCAGTCCGGTGATTTCCGGTCGGTCGGCCCGCCAGCCCAAGGTGACGAGACCGGTCTGTCTAGGTACGTCGATCCCTTCTGCAGCCAGCCATTCGCCCACCTTGTGGGCACCTTCGATGATGACTTCGGGCTGGGTCTGGCGATACCAGTTGCGGAAGTCTTCGAGGGTGGGTTCTTTGCGCAGGCAGAGCAGGGCGGAGGCCTGTTTCAGCGGCAGGGGATGGTGGGCCAGGAAACTGGCCGACCAGGCGCTGAACATGCGCTCGTTGATGACGCTGCCGCCGTAGAAGCCGATGCGCCGGTAGCCCAGTTTTTTTAAATGGCGCAGGGCGGTCATCATGCCCAGGTAGTGGTGGTGATGCACGCGGTGCATGGGCGGGCGGGCGTAACCCAGGCCGATGACCACGCTGCTGAAGCGGTCCCACTGCATGGAAACATGGCCGCGGCTGCGGGTGACCAGCGGGGAGAGAATGAAACCGGTGATGCCGCGCGCCTCCAAGATGCCGGAGAGGCGGCGGGCGGTCATGCCCCGGGCACTGAGGTGGAACTCATCCAGCTTGTAGCCCAGGTGGTCCGCCCGCTGGCGCGCGCCGATGACAAGCTGCTGGGACCAGGAAGAACGCTCCAGTTCCTCGGGGCCGCGTTCGGCCCAGATGAAGGCGAGGGTGCGCGGGGCCTGGCTGCGGCGCTGGCGGCGCATGTGCGTCATCAGCTTGGAGATTTCCGGATCGGGGCGGTAGCCGAGCGTGGCCGCTGTTTCCAGGATGCGCTGGCGCAGATCTTCGCTGACGTGACGCTCGCCGCGCAGGGCGCGGGAGACCGTCATCTTGGAAATGCCGAGATGGGTGGCGATGTCCTGGAGGGTGGGTGCGGTCAAAAGGTGAGTGGGAAAAAAGGGCGAGGATGAAGCTTGGGGGAGAGCGCGGATTTGGCAACTTCGTCTTCTGGCGGAGTGTGGCTTGTGTATTGCCCCATACTGCCTATGGGGGAGGCTGACCAACCCCCGACCGTTTTTGCCTTCATGATCCGCCTGCTGCTTTTGCTGTCCCTGCCGCTCTACGTGCTCGACCAGTGGTCGAAGCTGTGGATCGTGAAAAACTACGAACTTCACGTGACCGAGACGGAGGTGATCCCGGGCATCTTCTGGCTGCACCACACGGCGAATACAGGGGTGGCCTTTGGCATGTTCAATGGCTCCGAGTATGCCAACTACGCCTTCGGTTTCATTTCGCTGACGGCACTGACCTTTCTGACGGTGATGTATCGCAAGGGGGCTTTCCCGGGTGCCTTGAGCCGCACCTCTGTGGCGCTGCTGGTGGCCGGTATCTTAGGCAACCTGACGGACCGTTTCCTCCACGGCTATGTGGTGGACTTCCTCCGCTTTGATTTTGGCTTTGCGCCCTTCAATCCGTGGCCGTCTTTCAACGTGGCAGACTCCTGTGTGGTGGTGGCCGCCATCCTTTTGGTGCTTGCTTCATTTGTGGAGGCACCGCCTGCGAAGAAGAAAGAGGAGAAGACGGCCTGACGCACTACACATCTCCAAGGCAGCAAAGATCAACTGCATTGCCGGGGTTCAGACCGGGGGCTGATTGCGTAATGTTTATCTCGCGCATATAGATACACCAGATGAAGTATGAACTGTGGAGTGATCAGGGCGGCGTTTCGCTGGTGGTGGCGGCAGATTTAAATGCACGGAACCAACTCGGACCTTGCGCCGAACGGCTGGATGAATTTGAAGCTGACAGCTACGAAGAGGCCAAAAATATAATGGTGGAAAAGCTCTATGGGGAATCTTCGTCGAGACCGTCCACAGAAGTTGAGAATTTACCCCAGTCATGGTCGAACCTGTCGAGTTTTTTAGAGTCCAGGATTCGTGGCGAAGAAGTGGATTTGTTGGTATCGAACATTCCTTCGCAATGCTTGGGTAGCCCGATTTCAGTCATGACCTGGATAAGTTCTCAGGAGAATCATCTGGCCGGTGAAGTGCGGAAGTGTATTGAATTGATCGGTCTGTCCACGTCCCGGTTCACCGATTCCAATGAAAGGGTGAATCAACTTGTATCAATACGGCTGCGTGCTGCTTGTGATTTTGTGGATGGCATCTGCAAACCGCCAAGGTGCGTGATCCCTTATCCCAAAATTACATTTCAGGCTTTGCTCGAATGGCTTCTAATCGATTGGTGGGGACACGTGGGTCTGATGGATTTTTCCACAAAAGCTAACCACGTGAGAGCTGGGGCATCCAATGGCTGATGGCGGGTGGCATTTGGTGGAAGTCCACCCGTTAAAGTGAAATCAGCCCCAAGTGGTCGAGGAAGGCATCGCTGCGGGCCAGGGTGTCTTGCAGCAGGGCTCGGTCGCGCATGAGGTAACCGTGAACACCGCCGTCGTTGACGACGAGTTCACTGCGGTTGCCGGCTTTCCGCATGGCTTCGTGGAAGGCCTTGGCTCCGGCAAAAGGCGTCACGGTATCGCCCGTGCCATGGAAGGTGAGTGTGGGTGGCAGACCGGGCCGGACGTGGTGCACGGGTGAAATCTCCTGCCAGCGTGCGCCGATTTTGGCCTGGCCATAACCTTCTGCCGAGCAGTCAATCACGGGAAACAGAAGCACTAGAGCGTTTGGCACTGTGGAGACGGAGGTGTCTTCGCCAGATGCATTGATGTCATTGAACAAGGCAGTGGCGGCAGCGAGATGTCCTCCGGCAGAGCCGCCGCTGACGATGATCTTTTGCGGGTCGATGCCCAGGCTGGCGGCGTGGCTGCGGACGTAGCGCACGGCGCTGCGCGCATCTTCCACGCAGTCAAAGACGCTGACGCCCTGCTTGGGATCGTGAAGGCGGTATTGCACACTGATGCCAACGAGGCCTTTTTTGCGGTAATGGTCGGCAAAGGGATACATGCGTACAGCGTTCCCTCCTGTCCAGCCACCGCCGTGGATGGTGATGAAGCAGGCACGTTTGTCCGTGGTTTTGAAGCCTTCAGGTTCCAGGATGTGCAGGGACAGGTCTTTGCCGCCTGCGGTCTTGTAAACCACGGTGCGCGTGGGCTGGACCTTTGCGGCCAGTTCATCCACCGGGTCCGGTTTTTTCACCTTGGCCGCTGCCGGGGCAGATGGCGAGGGGCCGGAGGTCTGGGCACTGCTGGTGGATACAGCGGCGGCGGCGAGAAGGCTGTAAAACAGGGGACGGCAGCGGAGAAACGGTGTCATAGGAATGCAGAGGCCGTCAGGGAACGTCAGGCGGGAAGGGAAGATTGCGACAAGTATGCGGGAAGCCTCACGCCCGGGGGTGGGCGGCTTCGTACACCTCTTTCATGCGCTGCGTGGAGACATGGGTGTAGATCTGGGTGGTGCTGAGGCTGGCATGGCCCAGCAGTTCCTGCACGCTTCTCAGATCCGCCCCGTTGTTCAGCAGGTGGGTGGCAAAGCTGTGGCGCAGCTTGTGCGGGGTGACATGCACGGGCAGGCCGGATTTTTTCCAATACTTCTCCACCACATCCCCCAGGGCCTGGGTGGTGATGCGTTTGCGCAGCTTGCTGAGGAACAGGGGGCCGTCATGCACGCCTGCTTTCAGCCGGTATCGCTGCACGGCCTCCATGGCCGGAGTGCCCACGGGCAGAAGCCGCTCCTTGCGGCCTTTGCCAAAGACCCGCACGGTGTCGGAGTAGCTGTCCAGATCCTCCACGTTCAGCCCGGCCAGTTCGCTGAGACGCATGCCGGTGGAATAGAACAGCTCCAAAATGGCGGCGTCGCGCTCCGGTGCCCAGACGGGGGCGGTACGTTCTTTGTCCAGTTTCAGTGGCAGGTCCAGCATGTCGGTCACCTGGGTGGTGGTGAGGACGACGGGCAGTTTCTTTTCCTGCTTGGGGAGCTGTACATCCAGCAGGGGATTGGCCTTCCAGCCCTGGCGGCGGGTGAGCCATTTGAAGAAGGAGCGCAGTGCAGAAAAGTGCAGACGGATGGTGGCGCGGCCGACCTCGCGCTTCATGAGGTCAAAGAGGTAGCGGCGGAAGTCATCTGCCGTCAGCGCGTCCCAACCGGGGAAATTCGGCCGGTGCTCGCGGAAAGTTTTCAGGGCATGGGCATAGTTTTCCAAGGTGCGAGGCGAGGACCGTCTCTCCACGTCCATGAACTGGAGGAAGGCCTCGCTGAGGGCGTCATCGGAAGGAGGGGCGTCGGCCATGCGGGAAGGGCGGGCTTGGGGCGGGTCAGACTGGCTCATACTGGGGGAGAATCCGGCCGGAGTCATGCGCATTCCTGGGGGCGGTGCGGCAAAGGCAGAAAACATGGGGAACGCCGAAAAGCCGTTCCCCTTGACCCACGGTAGCGGTGCCCTTACTTTGACCATTCCCCCTGATTCCCATGCTTACCAAGCGCATCATTCCCTGTCTCGATGTCAAAGAAGGCCGTGTGGTCAAAGGCACGCAGTTTTTGCAACTGAGAGATGCGGGCGACCCGGTGGAGTGTGCGAAGGTCTACAATGCCCAGGGTGCCGACGAACTGGTGTTTCTGGACATCACCGCCAGCCATGAGGAAAGAAAGACCATGGTGGATGTGGTGGCGCGCACGGCGGAGTCCTGCTTCATGCCGCTGACTGTCGGCGGGGGCATCCGCACCGTGGCGGACATGCGTGAGATGCTGCTGGCCGGGGCGGACAAGGTGGGCATCAACACGGCGGCGGTGAAGACCCCGGACGTGATCGACGCGGCTGCCGAAGCTTTCGGCAACCAGTGCCTGGTGGTGGCCATCGACGCCAAGCGCAACGAGCGCGGCTCCTGGACGGTTTACACCCATGGCGGTCGCAACCCTACCGAACTGGATGCAGTGGAGTGGGCGGCGGAAGTCTGCCGCCGTGGCGCGGGCGAGATCCTGCTGACGAGCATGGATTCCGACGGCACGAAAGCCGGCTACGACATCGCCCTCACCCGTGCGGTGAGCGAGGCGGTGACCATCCCGGTCATTGCCAGCGGCGGTGCGGGCAATCTCCAGCACATGGTGGATGTACTGGGCCAGGGCAAGGCGGACGCCGTGCTGGCCGCCAGCATTTTCCACTTTGGCGAATACACCGTGGGGGATGTGAAGCAGTTCCTCGGGCAGCGCCAGATCCCGGTGCGCCTGGCTTGAAGTGACAGCCGGCGATTTTGCGCCGTGTGAGTCAGCCCGGGCTTGCAAGCACGGGCAACTCGGGCGAGGGCGCGGGTTCGCATGACTCCTTCCGCCGCCCCCTCCTCACCTCCGGCCAGCCCCTGGCTGGTGCGCATTCCTGAGATCTTTGAAGGAGTGGCTGCCGAAGTGCTCAAGCGGCTGGGTGCGGATACCTTCACGCGGCTGGGCCAGGATTTCTACTCGGTGAAGCTGCCGGACCCCGCCAAGGCCTGGAAGTCTGAGGCGGCGAAGTTTGCGCGCTGGAATCTTCCGCTGGACCATTCCTGGCCCTGCAATCCGCAGAAGATGGATGGCTTCATCGAAAAGGCGGCGCAAACGCTGCTGGCCAAATTTGGAGCTCGCAATCCTCAGGGCATCTTTGTGGGGCCGCTGAACCCGACCTCCCCGGACAAGTATTACAAGAGCCTGGCCTCCAATCTGCGCGGGCGTCTGCTGCAGCTTTTTCCGCCGATGTCGGCCCGCACGGTGGAGGAGCAGGACCCGGTGCGCGAAACGCTGTTTTGCCTGGTGGGCAAGGAAGGTCTGTTCTGCGGCATGCAAAGTCCGCGTGCCTGCAACGGGCTGTATCCTGGCGGGAGCAAGTACATTGACCAGGACTCGCCGGACGTCATCAGCCGTGCCGGGGCCAAGATCGCCGAAGCGCTGCACTATCTGCTGCTGCACCGGCCGCCTCTGAAGGAGGGCACGCACTGGCTGGAACTGGGGGCCTGCCCCGGAGGCATGACCTCCGAACTGCTGGCCCGCGGCCAGAAGGTGACAGCCATTGACCGCGCCCCTCTGGACCGCCGTCTGGATGGCAAGCCGGGCCTGCGGTTTGTGCATGCGGATGTGGCCGCTTTTGAACCAGGCTCTGGCGACTCCTTTTATGCCATGCTCTCGGATCTGAACGGTCCGCCTTTTGAGTCTTTGGACCATGTCATCCGGCTGTCGCGCGCGCTCAAGCCGGGAGGGTTGGTGGTGTTTACGCTGAAGGTGCCGCGCATTGAGAGCGTGGAGGAACCATGCGAGCTTTTCCGCAAGGTGGTGAAGACGGCGGCTGCAGCGGGGCTGGGCCTGTTTGCCCAGACGCATCTCACCTACAACCGCCATGAGTTCACTCTGTTTCTGGAGAAGCGCGGGAAGTGATGGCGGGCTGAGGAGCAGGTGTTTTTGTTGAATGACTATTTGTTATTCTGGGCTGGGCTTGAAGCCAGTGGCGCGTGGTGGCGGGTGGAATCTTGCAGGTGGCAGGAAGCAGGTGGTGGAAAAAAGTGATTCTTTTTTTCACCGCCGCGCAACTGCTTTGGAACTGCCGGGTTGGAGTGGCTGGAGCTGATCCACAACCAACAACAATCCTCGCCTATCCAATTATGAAACTGCAAAAAAAAGCCTTTTATTTCCTCACCCTGCTTTCGCTGGGAAGCACGCTCGCCGTGGCCCAGGAGGGCGATGGCAAGGGCCCTCCTTCCGGCGGTGAAGGCCGTGGCGGCAATCGCTTGGCTGAATTTCTGAAGCGTGCCGATGCCAATGGCGACGGCAAGATCAGCAAGGAGGAATTTTCCACCCTGCAGCCCCGTGGCGGCGGTGAAGGCCGCGCCCCTGCAGGCAGTGTGGATGAGCGTTTTGCCCGCCTGGACGGCAACAGCGACGGCCTGGTGGACCAGGCGGAGATCACGGCTGCGGCGGAGAAGATGCGCGAAGGCATGCGCAACCGTAGTGAAGGCGGGGAAGGGGGCTTCCGCCGCCGCCCCGATGGCGACCGGCCCGAAGGCCGCCGTCCAGACGGTGACCGCCCTGAAGGACGCCGCCCGGATGGGGACCGTCCAGAAGGCCGCCGCCCTGACGGCCCTGGCGGTGGAGGTCCTGCCCTGGACGAAGTGTTCGGCCGCATGGACAAGAACAGCGATGGCAGTGTGGACAAGCAGGAGTACACCGAGTTTTCCCAGAAGGAAATCGAGAGCCGCTTTTCCCGCACGGATGGCAACTCTGACGGCAAGCTGAGCAAGGACGAAATCCGCGAAGGGCTGGAGCGCATGCGCAATGCGATGCGTGGCCCGCAGGGCGGCCCTCCTGGAGGAGGACGCGGCCCTGGTGGCCCCGGCCCTGACGGCCCGCGCCGTGGTCCTGGCGGAGAGGGGGAAGGCGGCGGATTCCGCCGTCCGCCTAACCAGGAAGGTGACAAGCCCGCCGATGCCCCGGCTCCCAAAAAAGAGGAGGCCTGA
>DASWXG010000081.1:0-2280 GCA_036405615.1 Prosthecobacter sp.
CCATTTGGGGCGCGGCCAGAGCAGGAGCAGAAACCCCAGCCACAATCCGCCTAGCCCTGCCAGAAAGGCGGCCTTGAACACCAGGCTGCTGATGGGGCTCAGCCATTCCATCGCCAAAACGGCCAGGCTGCCGACAATCATCAGATAGGAAAGCCTTCGAAACATGGAAGCTGCTTTATCCCGAAAGATGACCTCATCTGTCCAGACCGAACTCACGCCCCCAACGCGAAGATCTGCAACCGCTGGGATAGCCGGGCAGGCCCGTTCCAAAACAAAACACCCCGGGATGAAATCCGGGGTGTCTGTGAGTGAACAAAGCTGAAACGCAGCCGTTACTTTTTCTTCGGCTTCTCAGGCAGTCCCTGGCCGGGTTTGAGGTCCAGGTTAGCCTTCATGTCAGCCTCGGTGACGGAAGATTCCACACCTGCCGCAGGCACGCTGGCCTGTGCAGTCCAGAGGATGGCGTTCAGCACCAGTTTGCGCTGGCTGTCGTTTGCCCAGCCCTGGTGAAAGTGACCGCCGGTGAAACCAAAACCGCGGCCGCCGCCATCGCGCTCAGCCGCCCAGGCCACATGCTGCTTTTCCTTGTTTTTCACGGATTCGCGCACGGTCGGGTTGCCGCTGTGGTGGCCATCCGGGCGGGACATCGTGGAGTCGGGAGCCACGGCGCTGAGGACGGGCGTTACGCGGTCCATGCCTTTGCGGAAACGCATGTAGAAATACCACTCGTCATTGGTGGCGAAAGGCTTCACACCGCTGGAAATCGGGTGGGAGGGGAACTCCTTGAAATCCGCATCCCAATGGGGGTTGACGCTCCAGTTGATTTCAAAACAGCCGCCCATCCAGTCGATGAACTCCTTGCCGCCCAGTTCAATCGTGGGCTCCACTGCGTAGTGCAGGGTCAAGAACCCGCAGCCGCGTTTCATTTCTTTGTCCAGTTGCTGGAGGCGGTCGCCCTGAAGAGCCGGGTGGCCTTTGCCACCGTCGGAATAAATCACCACAGTGGCCGCCTTGGACAGCTCTTCCTGGGAAGGCCATTCGCCATTCAGGTGATGTTTGATTTCCACCTGGTCTGCCGCCCCCTGCTCCAGGCACTTTTTCAGCAACTGGATGCCGGCATTGTGTTCATGCTGGCCAGGACCGTGGGAAGGTTTGCCGGCGATCATCACGATCAGCTTTTTGTCAGCGGCCTGGAGGGTGGCCCCAAAAGCCAGGGCAAGGGTAAGAAGGAGGAACTTCATGAGATGAGGTTGGAAAAGACGAGGGAGGCAAACGTGGCACAGAGCACCGGCATTTCACGCCGTCAGATGGAATCCCTCGCGGAATCAGCCCCTTTTCCCTGACAGCTTGAAACGCCAGGCCAGGATGCCGCAAAGACCAAAACCAAAAACGTTCAGTCCGCCATGCACCGCCCACATCTGCGGCAATGTCAGAGCTGTCGCCGGAAACAGGCTGCGCAGGCCATACCCCAGGGCCAGCAGCATGGCGGCCGAGAGACTGAGGCCCGAGATCAAAAACAGGCAGCGAGCCTTCCCGGAAACGTCCTTCTGAAAAGCCTGCTGCAATTGCTGGGAGGCCACGCCCAAAGCACCGAGCACCAGAACCGCCACACTCAGGGGTTCCAGCCACGGTACCCGCCCGAAGTGGGTACCTGTGATTCCTGCTGCGACCAGCGGCACCCCGGCCAGAACAAGCGTACAGGACAACTGCGGCAGCCAGCCCTGGCCATGTTTTGCACAAAGCCCCGCCATCAATGGCAGCGTAAAGCCCGCGTGATGAAAATGGGCTGCGGTGAGCAGCACCACCAGCGCATCAAAACCAAAGGGCATCCAGTTCAACCGGTTGGCCAGCAGCCATGCGGCACCGATGACCGGAAAGAGACGTGCGGCGTCCAGGCACATCTCGCCAGCCGTCCGAGGCGCAAGATACCGCCAGCGATAGAGCACGCCAGCCGCCACGCCCGCCCTTAGCAACAACCACAGGCTGACAAGGGCAACGCCTCCGGCTCCGGGCGGCCAGAGCATGGCAACCCAAAGGCAGACCAGGATCATGCCATAATGCCACGGTTTCAGCAGCGCCACCGGCTTGCCCACCCAAGCCAGCCGTTCTCCCAGCAACATCAATACACCGGGAGACCAGAGCAGCAGCCACACCACCCAGCTAGGCTGTGCGGGGCGTATCAGAGGCGACATGCCCACCAGCAAGATCAAGGCACCAGTTCCGGCAGCCCGGCGCTCGCCCCAACCGCGTCTGGCGGATGACGTGTTTTCAACCATGGTT
>DASWXG010000082.1:0-11239 GCA_036405615.1 Prosthecobacter sp.
CGGCTGCCGCCGCAAAGTAAAGCGGTTTCGCCGAAGCCGCCGACACGATGCAGCGGCTCCAGAAAGCCTACCCACCACGCTTTCCGTCCTTTTTCGCCCCCGCATCCATGCCCAAAGACACCTCCATCAAACGCATCCTCGTCATCGGTTCCGGCCCCATCGTCATCGGCCAGGGCTGTGAGTTCGACTACTCAGGCGTCCAGGCCTGCAAGGCACTGCGTGAGGAAGGCTATGAAGTTGTGCTGATCAACTCCAACCCGGCCACCATCATGACCGACCCGGAATTTGCCTTCCGGACCTACGTGGAGCCGATCACGCCGGAGATCGTGGAAAAGATCATCATCAAGGAAAAGCCGGACGTGCTTCTCCCCACCCTGGGCGGCCAGACCGCGCTGAATACCGCCATGTCCCTGCACCGCGCAGGCACCCTGGAGAAACACGGTGTGCGCATGATCGGCGCCAAACCGGACGCCATCGAGAAAGGTGAAGACCGCCTGCTTTTCAAAAACGCCATGCTCAAGATCGGTCTGGACCTGCCGCAGTCCGGCGTGGCCCACACGATCGAAGAAGCGCGCAAGATCGCCGAGGAGATCGGCACTCTGCCGCTCATCATCCGCCCTGCCTACACTCTGGGCGGCACCGGCGGCGGCATTGCTTACAACCGCGAAGAGTTTGAAACCATCACCGCCCGCGGCCTGGACCTCTCCCCGGTGAGCGAAGTGCTCATCGAAGAATCCCTGCTCGGCTGGAAAGAGTTTGAAATGGAGGTCATGCGTGACCGCGCAGACAACTGCGTCATCATCTGCTCCATCGAGAACCTGGACCCCATGGGCGTGCACACCGGTGACTCCATCACCGTGGCTCCGATCCAGACGCTGACGGATCGTGAATACCAGATCATGCGCGATGCTTCCTTCGCCTGTATCCGCGAGATCGGCGTGGAAACGGGGGGGTCGAACATCCAGTTTGCCGTGCATCCGGACACCGGCCGCATGATCGTCATCGAGATGAACCCGCGCGTGAGCCGCAGCTCCGCCCTGGCCTCCAAGGCCACCGGTTTCCCGATCGCCAAGATCGCCGCCAAACTCGCCGTGGGTTATACCCTGGACGAGTTGAAAAACGACATCACCCGTGAGACTCCGGCCTCCTTTGAGCCGACGATTGACTACGTGGTGACCAAGGTGCCGCGCTTCACCTTTGAAAAATTCCCCGGCGCCGACGGCACCCTGACCACTCAGATGAAGTCCGTGGGCGAGGCCATGGCCATCGGACGCACCTTCAAGGAATCCATGCAGAAGGCCCTGCGCAGCCTTGAGATCAAACGCTTCGGTTTGATCGGTGACGGTGCCGATGTGGAAGTGGATGATGAAACCCTGACCACCAAGCTGACCGTCCCCAACTCGGAGCGCATCTTCTTCCTCGGCCTGGCCTTCGCCCGTGGCTGGGATGTGGAGAAGGTCTTTGACCTGACCAAGATTGACCGCTGGTTCCTGCGCCAGCTGGAGGAGATTGTGAAGGAGCAGCAGCAACTCGCGGCTGTGAATCTGCGCAAAGCAAAGCGCATGGGCTTCTCAGATCGCCAGATCGCCTTGGCCAAAGGTGTGAAGGAAGGTGATGTGCGGGCTGAAAGAAAAGCTGCTGGCATCATCCCCACCTACCGCCTCGTGGACACCTGCGCGGCTGAGTTTGAGGCTTACACGCCATATTATTACAGCACCTACGGCATCGAGGACGAAGTGCGCGACAGCGGCAAGCAGAAGGTCATCATCCTGGGCGGCGGTCCAAACCGCATCGGCCAGGGCATCGAGTTCGACTACTGCTGTGTGCACGCCTCCTTCGCGCTGCGCGAACTGGGTTTTGAGACCATCATGGTCAATTCCAACCCGGAGACCGTTTCCACCGACTACGACACCAGCGACAAGCTCTACTTTGAGCCTCTGACCCTGGAAGACGTCCTGAACATTTACGAGCGCGAGAACCAGAACGACCAGGTGCTGGGCGTCATCGTCCAGTTCGGCGGCCAGACCCCGCTGAATCTCGCCAAAGGTCTGGAAGAAAACGGCGTCCGCATCATCGGCACCAGCCCGAAAAGCATCGAGCTAGCTGAAGACCGCAAGCTCTTCGCTGCGCTTCTCGATGAACTTGGCCTGGACCAGGCCCCGAGCGGCACCGCCACCTCCCTGGAGGAGGCCCTGGCCATCACCGCCCGCATCGGTTACCCGAGCCTTGTGCGCCCGAGCTTCGTGCTCGGCGGCCGCGCCATGCAGATCGTGTATAGCGATGCCGAGCTGACGCACTACATGAAGAATGCCGTGGAGGCCACGCCTGACCGCCCCGTGCTGGTGGACCGCTTCCTGGAAGACGCCACCGAGGTGGACGTGGACTGCATCAGCGATGGTGAAACCACCGTCATCGGCGCCATCATGGAGCACATCGAAGAGGCTGGCATTCACTCCGGCGACTCCGCCTGCGTCATCCCTCCGTTCAGCCTCAGCGCTGCCATGCAGGGCCGCATTGCCGATGCCGCCAAGAAGCTGGCCAAGGCCCTCAACGTGCGCGGCCTGATGAACATGCAGCTCGCCGTGAAGGGCGATGATCTCTACGTCATCGAGGTCAACCCACGCGCCTCCCGTACCGCTCCGTTTGTGTCCAAAGCCATCGGCGTGCCGCTTCCGAAACTGGCCGCCAAGATCATGGCTGGCAAGACCCTCAAAGAGCTGGGCTTCACCGCCGAAGTCACCCCGCCTCATTACAGCGTCAAGGAAGCCGTCTTCCCGTTCAGCAAGTTCCAGGGTGTGGACATCGTCCTCGGCCCAGAAATGAAATCCACAGGCGAAGTCATGGGCATCGACCCCGACCTCGGTCTGGCCTTCGCCAAGAGCCAGATGGCCGCCGGCGGCACCCTGCCGACCAAGGGCAATGTCTTCATCAGCGTGAAGGATGCCGACAAACAGAACGTCGCCCGCATCGCCAAAGGTTATGCCGACCTCGGCTTCGTGCTCTACGCCACCCCCGGCACCGGCCAGGTCATCAGCGAGACCGGCACGGCGGTGAACATCCTGCCCAAACTGGCCAGCGGCCAGCGCCCGAACGTCATTGACCTGATGAAGAACAAGGACATGGCGCTCGTGATCAATACTCCGTCCGGCAAAAACACCCGCGAGGATGAGGTGAAGATCCGCACCGCCACCATGCAAAACCGCATCCCCATCATGACCACCCTGCGCGGTGCTGACGCGGCCCTCAAGGCCATCAAGTCACTGCAGTCTGCGGACGTGGAAGTGCGCGCGCTACAGGAGTATCATAAGTAGGATTGGATTTATTGGGGGGCGGGCCTCTTCTGAGGTACCCGCCCCCTTTTTCATGTAGAGGCGAAGCGTATCGAAGGGGGGCGGGCGCGGGCATTCGCTTCGGGGCTTCGCACCTGCCTGCAAGCCTAACAAAAAGTGACAAAGTCACCACTCTCATTCTATGAATACGGATGGAACGAGGCTCTTTTTTACTTCAACACGCTTTGTTGATTAGGCGGCTGCGCCGCTTTGGTTTTTCGTTTGCGGTCAAGAGTGACCGCGCTCCTCTCGGTCTCTTCGCTCCCACAGGATGTAGCCGGTTTTCAGGTGAGCTTTGGATGATTAAGCAGAAATCTTTCACGGTCGGCCAGGTAGCTACTCAAAACCGCCTGCGGCAATGAATCCGCAAGGCGGAGGTCACAAAAACTGGAACCTCACCCTGCTGCCAATGCGGCAGTTTGTGTTTCGTCTTCTCAATGCCTCTCCTGGGATTGAAGAACTGCATGATCCCCCCTCTCCAAGAAGCCTCTCAATGGCAAGTTTTTGGAGCCTTGAAAGCCCAAAAAGATGACAATTATCAAGGTCACCATGAAGTAGCGTGCAGCCCCTGAGAGGAGCGCGGTCACTCTTGACCGCAAACGAAAACCAAAGCGGCGCAGCCGCCACTCTTTCCAATGTCCCAACATAAAAGCATTGTCATTCGTGTGCTTGGCAGCCTTAATGTTAGGCGACTTCGTCGCATTGTTTTAGCTCTGCGGAGAAGAGTCTCCGCGCTCCTCTCAACCCGGCTGCCATCCGCATCTTGCAGCCGTTTTAAGGTTGGTCTATAAACCTCTCATGAACGACCACCCTCTCCCCGCGCTGCGCAACCAGCTTCTCAGTCTGCACAAGCTGCTGATGAATGTAGAGAAGGCTGCGTATGAAAAGGCAGAGAAGGTAACTCTGACGCCGTTGAAGCTTCTTCAACTGCTGACCGAGGACGAGCGGTTCTCCTGGCTGCGGCAGCTTTCGCAGCTGGTGGTGGTGATCGATGAGTCCATGGAGGAAAAGCCGCCGATCACCGAGGAGCGGATGGATGCGTTGGTGGCCGAGGCACGGCATCTGCTCACGGGCTCCACCGAACCGGGGAGCTTTGCGGTGCGTTATGCGGCCATCCAGGAACGCGAAGCGGCCGTGGCTGCGGCGCACGCGGAAATCAGCAAGAGCTTCGCTTGAGTAGCAGCCGCACATGGAGGGCTTGGGATCGTAGGGCGGCGTGTGTCCGGCGGAAATGACATCTGCTGACACAAGCAAGCTGGCCCGCCGGATTACCCGCTCGGTTTGGGGAGGTGTGAAGCGGTGGCCAACTCAGATGAGCGGAACGCTATGCGGGCTCTTCGTCCGACATCTCCCCAGTTGCGAGGCTTCCTAGAAGACGGGTAATCCGGCAGCAGGGTCTGTCTCGAAAAAGGATCTCCACAGCCGGACACACCCGTCCTACGGATGGACCGCTGGCGACCATTCTTCATCGCTTTTTGTTAGGCCTGCGCACCACGCGCAGTTTGCCGGTGCGGCCGCCGCCGCAGAAGAAGCGGTCTTTGCCGTCGGACTCGAGACCGGAGACGCCGACACCCGCAGGCATGGCGAGGCTTTCGAGGACTTCGCCGGTTTGAGGGTCGATCCGGCGCAGTTCGCTCTGGTCTTCCCAGGTGCCGTGCCAGAGGTCGCCGTCCACCCAGGTCACACCGGTGACCACGCGGTTGGAGGGAATGGTGCGAAGGATAGCGCCGGTCTGCGGATCAAGCTGGTGGATCTTGTGGCCGTCGGCCTGGCCGATCCAGAGGCTGCCTTCGGCCCACGCGAGACCGCTGTTGTCATCGGCACTGGGGGCTGGGATGGAACTCAGTATATCGCCTGTTTCCGGATTGATCTTCTGGATGCGGCCATGGGCGATCTGGTAAAGATGCCTGCCGTCATAGGCGGTGCCAGCATAGGCGGGGACCTCGAGGAAACGGACGATCTCTCCAGTATCGGGATCCAGAGCGTTGAGCTTTTTCTCAGAGGCCCACCAGACGACTTCGCCGTCGTAGGTGACTCCGGCCACCTGGGTGCTGCCGGGGAAAGGGCCAAATTCGCGGAGGATCTCTGCAGGGGATGTGATGGGGTTCATGGGGACGAGTCTAACTGCCGGGAACAAGGGTGGGGAGTAACATTATCGTCGTGAATCCCGGTACGGATGAAGCCGTCCAGCGCCGGGCACGGGCGCGGCCAAACCACTGTACTTTTCCTTCTGCCGCCAGGGCATCCAGCGAGCGCTGCACGGTGCGCTGGCTGACCCCGAGCGCCAGGGCCAGGGCCGAGCTGGACCAGGCTTCGCCATCCGCCAGAAAGGCAAGCACCGCGCCGTGTTCCTCTTCCGCCGGCCAGGCCAGCACATTCACCTCGGCATCATGCCGTGGATGAAGAGCAAAGCCCTCCGAAGTGGCCTGGACCTCGGCCAGAGGCTTGAGCAACTGGCGCAGGCGCCCCATCTCCACCCGCAGCCGGGCGCGGTGGGATTCATCGGCCCGTTTTGCCTGGAAAGCGGCCTGCAGCAGATCTTTCCGGCAAACATCGTTAGGCCAGGCTGCCGCCAGCGCACGCGCCAGGGCAAACAGCACCGGCCGCGAAGCCAGGGGTATCACCACCTTTCCGCGGCGCACCACCCGGCGGCAGGCATCCACCACGAGGGTGGGGGATGCGAGCAGTACCTGCAGCCCCTCCAGCAAGATCAGGCGTTCGCCAGCGCGGGTGATGTGGCGGGCCACAGGCGTTTCCAAACGCAGAGCTGCGGTTTCGACCTCGGCCTTCAGGGCCGGAATGCGGGCCAGTTGCGCCGCTTCCCGGGCCCGGGTGAAGGCCTCGCGCGCAGGAGCGATGTGCAAACGCTGCATGGCGATGCCGGCCACGATCATTTCATGCGCTGCGCGGCGTGGTGGAGGCAGTGCAAGAGGATCCACATCTCCCAGCGCACGCGTGGCTTCGTCAAGATGCCCGAGCAAAAGGGCGCGCCGGGCCAGCAAGTGGCGGGCATGCACGGCATTGATTTCGTCGCCCTGCTGCTCCAGCACGGCCTGCGCGGCTGCAAGCGCTTTGACGGGCCAACCGAGATCCCGGCAGACAAAGGCGATCTCCGCCTGCGCGACCACGCAGCGGGCATGGGCCAGAGGCTGACTGGGGCCAAAAGCACGTGCCGCCCGCTTCAACAGCTTCTGGGCCTGCACCAAGTCACCCAGTTGTGCCATGGCAATGCCGCGCAGGGCCAGGGAAGGGGCGTCTTCACGCAGCGCCACACAATTGAGGGCACGCAGAGGATCGCCCGCAGCCAGGGCGGAAGCAGCCGCGGTGATGAGCGGGTCCATGGAGAGAGAGAATCGCGCCACCGTTGTCACTCACACGCCCGGCTGCCAAGCAATAACTTGATTCCGCAGACCCGGCCACGGGTTGAACCTGGCACGAACGCCAGAAACAAGAACACAAACACACATCGCAAAAAATCCGGAGGAATCATCCCTATGAATGCACACCGAATCGGAACCCAGGAAGAATGGCTCGCCGCGCGGCTCGAGCTGTTGAAAGAGGAAAAGGAACTGACGCGAAAGAGTGACGAACTCGCGCGCCGCCGCCAGCAGCTGCCCTGGGTGCCTGTCTCCAAAGACTACCGCTTCATGACAGAAGCCGGTGAAACCCAACTGGCGGACCTGTTCCAGGGCCGTTCGCAACTTTTGGTTTACCACTTCATGTTCGGCCCGGACTACAGCGCAGGCTGCCCGTCCTGCTCTCTCATTGCGGACGGCTTCAACGGCATCACCACGCATCTGGCGAATCATGATGTGCTGCTGACCGCGGTTTCTCTAGCCCCTCTTGAAAAACTGCAGGCCTTTAAAAAGCGCATGGGCTGGAACTTCCCGTGGGCGTCATCTTTGGGCGGCGAGTTCAACTATGACTTTTGCGCCTCCTACACGGAAGAGCAGCAGAGGGACGGGCTGGAATACAACTACACCCGCGAACCGCAGCAGGACTGGCGTGCGGGTGAGCCAGGCGGTGGCGAGGGCGCGGAATTCCAGTTCGCCACCATGTGCGGGGTGAACACTCCCGCCTACCTGCGCCAGCGGCCGGGCATGAGCGCCTTCATCCAGCGAGAGGGCACGGTTTATCACACCTACTCCACCTACTCGCGCGGTGTGGACGGTCTGTGGAGCATGTATCCCTGGCTGGACCGGGCTCCGTTGGGTCGCAATGAAGAAGCCGGTGTCTGGTGGCGTCACCGCGACCGCTATGACTCCGAGGCTCCGGCTGCGCCGGCCTCTTCCTGCTGTCAACACCCCGCAGGAGGCAGGTCATGAACCCGTGTAAGTGCCGCCAGGGAAACAGCCGGAAGGCTGTGCGGGCCGCGAGTTTCCTGCTGTCAGGCCTCACGCTTTTGCTGATGCCGAAATGCCCTGCCTGCCTGGCTGCGTATGTGGTGCTGTTCACCGGCATCAGCGTTTCCGCCACGGCTGCCCGGCACCTGCAAACAGGTCTTTGGGCCGTCTCCAGCGGTGCCCTGGTCCTTCTCGCCTGGCAGGGCGTAGCTCTGTTCTGCCGGGGCAGGATGGCCTCGCGGACCCAACGGCAAGGCGGGCCGCAGGACTGAGGTTCCCGGCACCTGGCAGTGCCCTCTTCATAGCTCGGCATTGATCCGCCCGCATGCCACGCTATGAGGAGGGCATGACACTTACCCTCCCGCAATGGTTTGACCTGCACACCCACTTCCGCCAGGGCCCGGCGATGCCGGCCTACGTAAAGGCGCACCGGGACATGGGCTGTGCGGGAGCCCTGGCCATGCCCAATACGCAGCCGCCTGTTTCCAGGGTGTCTGGCCCTGCGCAGGCAGACGGGTGGTCCATCGAAAGTTACTCCGCAGAGCTGCGGGCCGCAGGGGCAGATGCCTTTGAACAGCTCATCGTGCCTCTTTACCTGACCCGCCAGACCACTGCGGAGATGATCCGCGAAGGAGCCGCCTCCGGTCTGCTCCGGGCCTGCAAATACTATCCGCCGCACGGCACCACGAATGCCGAACACGGCCTGCCGATGGATGACCTCATCGGCGGTGAAGTGCTCAAGGCCATGGAAGAGCACGGCATCGTCCTCTGCATCCATGGCGAGCAGCACGCTCTCAGCGGGCCGGACTACATCGATGCCCAGCAGAATGCCGAAACACGTTTCTATGGCGAGCGCATGCCCCGCCTTCTCGCGGCCCATCCGAAACTGCGCATCGTGTGCGAGCACATCACCACCCGGACGGCGGCAGAGTTTGTTGCCAGCGCCCCGGATCACGTGGGTGCCACCATCACCCCGCAGCACTTGCTCTACACTCTGGGCCATCTCATCCAGGGCCTGAAGTATCACCTCTACTGCCTGCCTGTGGTGAAATTCCAGGAAGACCGCGCGGCCCTCCGCCAGCAGGTCACCCAGGCCGGACAGGCCAAGTTCTTTGCCGGCACGGACAGCGCCCCGCACACCACCAAGGCCACCGCCTGTGGCTGCGCAGCGGGTTGTTTCACCGGCGGTTGCGCCCCCCAGCTCTACGCCATGGCGTTTGAAGAAGCGGGCGCAGATCTCGGCACTGAGGAGGGCAGGGCACTTTTCGAGCGATTCCTCAGCCTGAACGGCCCTGCCTTTTACGGCTTTCCGGCCTCGCAAAAGACCTTCCAGATGGAGAAGACCGCCTCGCACACCGCCCTTCTCGAAACACCCGCAGGCCCGGTCACTCCGCTGCCCGCAGGCCTCAACCTGGAGCTGACCTGGAGCATTGTTGGGTAACAGCAGCACCCACTCATGAATGCCTCCAGCATCAAAGAACCGGAGACGCCTCAATGGCACTTTAGATGTCTTTTTGATGCCCTCTTGGAGCACTCCGATGAGGACGTCAGTCCGGCTGTTTTAACACCATGGTTGAACGAGCATGGTGTGGAATGCGCTTCATGGCTGAAGAGCTTTTCTTCCGCACGCGGGGATCCTGTACCGCCCGCGCATGTGGAGGAGCTAAATTGCCTTTATGCAGCCAGCCGTGTCAGCCAGCTTCTCCTGACACGCTTCCAACCCCAACGTGGGCCGTTTCATCAAGGCGGCCCACACATTAGCCTTGCTGACTATGCGGACTTTTTCAGCCAGCTTGGCATGACCCTGGCAAAGCCGGCTGAATACTCTCCCTTTTATCATGAAATTGTGGACGTCATTCAGGCTCCGGATTCCATGCAAACGCCGCAAATTGTGCGCACGATGTGGCCATGCTTGATGTTAGGACCCATGATGTTCTCACGGGCGGGGGTCTGCATTTCCGTTGGTGATGCCATCATGAACAAGGAAGTGGCCGAAAGCTCATTGATCTACTGGTCCTATCTACGTCTCAACCGGCAGTATGAAGATCTATCGCACGGATGGGGCAGCAATTCTCAGTGGAGAACAGCATTCCGGCGCGACTACCTCATTGAAGGAGACTTCTGCCTGAATGTGGATGGCCGGTGCCATGTCAGCATGGAACTCGAAGGAGACGAAGGTGATTTCCTTCCTCTGGAACAACGAATCGAGTTGGTGAAGTACCACCATTTCGTGAAACGCAACTCTGCCATTTATACAGAAGGCCATCCCTGGCCGTATGAGTATTCGCTGCGTATGAGCGGCAATGATCCGCTGATCGTAAGCCCCCTGGGATTCGCTGTCGGAACAGGAGTTGCGGTAACTCCTCACCTCTGAGAAAGAACCAGTTGCCGACATCGCTCCTTTCAGATCCGAACGATTGAAAAGAACAGACAAGGGCTCCGTAATGAACTCCGCCCCGTTGATCACACACTCTGTTATGCCATGAACACACGCTGCCTGCTCTCCGTCCTGGTGATTCTGTCCTGCTCCGGTCTTTCTGCTCGGGCGGATGAATTCGACGCCCAGTCTTTTCTGGGCGTGAGCGCTGGCAACAGCGTGGGTGCCGCCATCAAACGCGGCGAGAAGGACGGCAAAAAGGTGCTGGTGTTTGCCTACGATTCGAAAAAGCAGAACCAGGCTTTCCACATCAAAGGCATGCTGGACCTGGAAGAGACCCGCAAGCTGGTGCGTGAGAACTTCCTGGTCGTGGTCACTGATTTCAAAGACAAGAATGTCCGCGACCACGTGGGCAGCGAAACCCAGACCCGGCCGATGTACTTCCTCTTCGGGCCGAATGGCAAGCTCATCCAGAAAGGCACCGCCGCCATGGGAGCCTCCCTGGGCGGAAAGCTGGTGAAGGAATGGACGGCCACGAAGTAAACCGTCCGGTGTCGCGAGAACCGCATGAGCAGTGAATCCCGGCATCGCGGCGCACACCCGGCAGACCGGCATCTGTTCTCCCCCCAGACGCAGCCCGTTCTACGGCAGGCGGTGACAGATTTGGCCTGGCTGCTCAGCCGGGGTTACGCACGGCCCTCCTCCCTCAAGCTGGTGGGCGACCGCTACGCCCTGACCGAACGCCAGCGGCTGGCCGTGGGCCGGGCGGCCTGCTCCGACTCCCACCTGGAGCAAAGACGGCACACCTGCCTGGATGCCGCACAAATGAAAGGGCGGGATGTCCGCATCGACGGCTTCAACCTGCTGGTCAGCCTGGAGGCCTTCCTCGGGGGTGGAGTACTGCTGCTGTGCCGGGACGGCTGCATCCGTGACATGTCCAGTGTGCACGGCTCCTACCACGCCGTGGCAGAGACGGATGCGGCCATCCTCATGACGGCAGAGCACCTGCAAGCCCTGGGCGTGCCCACCGCTCACTGGCTGTTTGACAGCCCGGTCTCCAACAGCGGACGGCTGGCGCAGAGGCTGCGGGAACTTGCCGGGGGGCACCAGTGGCCATGGACCGTGGAAACGGTATTCAGCCCGGATGCGGTCTTGAAGCAGCCTTCCGAGGCCGTGGTCATCAGTTCCGA
>DASWXG010000083.1:0-17061 GCA_036405615.1 Prosthecobacter sp.
GCATTCAGAATACGTTTCGGGTATTTAATAAAAGCTAATCATCAGGCACTCTGTGCCTTTTGAGAGGTTCTCCCGAACATGCCCTCTACCAAGAAAGCTTCCGCCCTGGTTCCGAAGCCGCTTCGCAGCGCCGCAAAAAAGGCGCTTTCGAAGGGGGATTCCACGACCATGGATGTCTGCCTCAAGGTGGACTCCCCGAAGATCCGGGAGATGGAAAAGAGGGCAGCTCAGCGGCGTGGTTTCAAATGGAGTCTCGGCCTCATCATCCTCATCTGTCTGGCGGCGTTGCTGAAAATCACTGTTCAGGAGGCGATCCTTAAAAATCCGCAGTTCTCCCTGCGAGACGTGGCGGTGCAAACCAGCGGGCCGCTGACTGTGGAAAAAATCGTCCGGGCCTCCCAGCTCACCCGGGGAGAAAACCTGCTCACCGTTAACATGCGGGCTTTGCATGCCCGTCTCCGCCAGCTTCCAGCGGTCAAAGACCTGTCCATTGACCGTGACTTCGACGCCGGCCTGATGACGTTGCGCATCCGCCAGCGTCAGCCTGTGGCCTGGCTGGACTGCCCACGCCTCGGGATGGTGGCCGGACGCGCCGAGGTAGGCTACCTGGTGGACGCCGAGGCAGTGCCCTTCCCCTGTGATGCCGTGACGGAGGCCACCCAGTCCCTGCCCGTCATCCGCTACGCAGCGCTTGCCCAGAAAACTTCCGGCACCCCGCTGCAGGACCTTCAGGTGCGCGCGGCCCTCACGTTGCTGAAAGAACTGGAGCACCGGTTCGAACTAGGCCAGCCCCAGGTCCGCAGCGTGGACATCCAGACCCCGTACTCCATGGTGGCGGTGTTCACGGACAAATCCGTCATCACCTTTGGCGTGGATGACCTGGACGTGCAGCTTGCACGGCTGGACCGGGTGCGCATCGAAGCGCGTCAGCGGCATTGGGAGATTGAAACGCTCAATCTGCTGGCCCATCAGAATGTTCCCATTACTTTCCGCCAGCCTCCGGACCTTGCCGGTTTGCAGCCGGAAAGCAGCCTCTCTGTTTCCCCCGTCAAGTCCACCCCCGCACGTTGATTTTCCCTTATGGCAAAGACCACCATCTATGCAGGCCTTGAAATCGGCACCAGCAAGATCTGCGTCGTTGTCGGCGAAGCCAAGCGCGACGGCACCATCAAGATCCTGGGTGTTGGCACGGCTCCTTCCCGCGGCGTGCGCAAAGGCGAGATCGTAGATTTTGACACCGTCCACACCTGCCTGAATGACGCGCTCGTCCGGGCGGAGGATTACAGCGACGTGATGATCCGCAACGTGTTCCTCGGTGTCAGCGGCGGCCACATTGAAAGTGTCAACAACCGCGGCTGCTACCGTCTCCCCGCAGACCAGTCCGAGATCACCGAAGATGACGTGGAAGAGGTGAAGGAAATTGCCCGGGGCGTGCCTGCCCCGCAGGACAGCATTTCCATGCACAGCGTCACCCGCCAGTACATCGTGGATGGCGTGGAAGCGGTGCGCCAGCCCATCGGCCGGCAGGCCCGCCAGCTGGAGGCCGACTACCACATTGTCCACGGCAGCCTGCCGCGCATCCAGAACTCCATCAAGTGCGTGAAGGAAGTGCCCCTGGAAGTGGAGGATGTCGTGTTCAACGGCATCGCCGCAGCTCAGGTGGTGCTGAACCGCGAAGCCAAACGCGAGGGCGCCCTCATGATCGACCTCGGCGGCGGCACCGCAGACTTCGTGCTGTATGAAGACGGCATGCTGACCATCTCCGGCTGTGTGCCGCTGGGCGGGGACCACATCAGCCAGGACATCGCCATGGCGTTGCAGATCCCACACAACCGCGCGGAAGCCCTGAAGGTCACCGAAGGCAGCTGCGAATACGAAAATGTCCCAGAAGGCGAAATGGTGCGCGTGGAAGACGACACCGGCTACGTGCTGGGCGAAGTGGAGCGCGCTTTTTTGAACGAGGTCATTTACCTGCGGGTGCACGAAATTCTGCAGCAGGTCCACCAGCGCTGCGAAGGCCACACAGGCCGTCTGGCCGCAGGCGTTTACCTTACGGGCGGGACCAGCCTGCTAAAAGGTATTGACGTCGTGGCGCGGGAAGTGTTTGGAATGAAGGTAACGCGTGCAGGTTCGGCTCCCGTCAGTGGCGTGACCGCCACCTTCGAGAACCCGCAATTTTCCGCGCCCATTGGCCTGATTCGTTATGCCCAGATCCTGGACCAAGAGAAGCCTTTCCTGTCCCCGCTCAAGCGGTTGGCACACCGGATGGCCGACCTCCTCTCTGTGGCCATCTGATTTTCCCCCCTCCTTTTTGACATTCCACCCTTCACCTGAACCGTCCTATGGTTGAATACGATCGCAACTCGCTGCGGGAAGAGCCCAACAAACCCGCCCTTCGCACCTGCATCGTCGGCATCGGCGGCGCGGGCAGCAATGTTCTGGACCGCATCACGCTGGACCGCACGGTCGAGGCGCAGCTGGTCTGCATGCACACGGACATCCGCGTGCTCGGCCATGCCATGGCCCCCACCAAGATCCAGCTGGGTGCCGAGCTCATGCGCGGCGTGGGTGCCGGTGGCGACCCGGACCTGGGCCGTGAAGCCGCCATGTTCTCGCGTGAAGAAATCCGCCAGGCCATCGAGGGACATGACATCGTTTTCATCTGCGCCGGTCTCGGCGGCGGTACCGGCTCAGGGGCAGCCCCGGTGATCGCGGAAATTGCCAAGGCCACCAACGCGCTGGTCTTTGTGACCGCCACCATGCCGTTCAGCTTTGAAGGCCGCCGCCGCCTGACCCAGGCTGAGGAGGCGCTGAACCAGCTTCAGAAGCGTGCCGATGCGCTGATCCTGTTTGAGAACAACCGCATGGGCGAGCTGATCCTGCCCAAGGACGGCATTCAGAAAGCCTTTGCCCAGGCCGACCAGCTCATTGCCCAGAGCCTGCGCGCCGTGTCCACCATCGTGTCCATGCCGGGTCTGGTGAAACTGGGTCTGGATGACCTTACCAGCGCCCTCAGCACCTCGAACGGCCGTTGCCTGTTCGGCTTCGGGGAAGCCCGTGGCCAGAACCGTGGTGCCGAGGCCCTCAAGCGCGCGCTGAAGAGCCCGCTCATCGACCAAGGCCGCCTGCTGCACCAGACCAAGACCTTGCTTGTCCACATCGCCGGCGGTGAAACGCTGACCCTCATGGAAGTGGATGGCATGATGAAGCAACTCGGCCGCCATGTGCCGGACCACACCCATATCCTCTTTGGCGTGGCTGTGGATGCCAAGCTCGGCGACTCCATCGCCGTCACGCTCATCAGCTCTCTTGGACTGACGCAGCTCAATACCATCGCAGCAGCCGCCCCTCCGGCCAACATGCTGCCACTGACCGACCGTCCCATGCCCAGCCTGATGGACGTGGTCTCTTCCCCAGAACCGGCTCCAGCCCCTCTGCAAGAAACAGCCCCGGCCCCCACCCCGCGCCCCAAGGCCGTGAGGCACGCGGCTCCGGCACCTGTCCAGGCAGCACCCGCCCTTCTGGTTGAAGAGCCTGCCCCAGCTCCGGTTCCTGCTACCGTGCAAGTTCAGACCCCTGCGCCAGCACCAGCAGTACCTGCCGCACAGGCTCCATTCCCCCAGCCTCAGCCTGTCGCCGTGGCGAAACCGCAGGCACCTCCGGCCATTGAAGACTCCATGGATCTCCTCTTCAAAGAGGACGAAATCATCGCCTTTACCCCAGCCCAGGGCCAGAGTTTCATCCAGGAAGAATCCCCGGAGATGTTCCCCGAGATGGTTTCGGCACCGGCACCTGCCAGCCAGCCTCAATCTGCCCCCCAGGCACAGGAAGAAGCTGAAGAGGAATATTACGACGACGAAGAGCCTTCCGCCTCTGACTCCAGCTTTGCCCCGGAAGAGGCCGAGCCCGAACCAGCCCCGGCTCCTCCGCCAGCCAAGCCCAAGCTGCGGATTGAAGATTTCATGACCCCTCCGCCTGCTCCGGCCCCGGCACCCGCCGCCGTGCAGCAGCCTGTGACAGAACCCACACCGGCACCTGCGCCTGCGCCAACTCCGGCAGCAGCAGCTCAGCCTCAGCCACGGCAGAGCACCTCTCCCCTGGCCGCCGTGGTCGCACGCACCAACCTTCCTGCCGAAGACCTGCCTTTCAACCAGCCCTCCCCTCAGCCTGCGGCTAAAAAGCCCGGTCAGGACGGCCAGATTGACCTCGGCTTCTCCGACCAAGACCGTGGCCGTTTCAAGGACACCGAACCCGCCATCGCCTCTGGTGGTGAAGATCTGGATGTGCCGACCTGGATGCGCCTGAAGCGCAAGCTCAAGCGCTAAACCACGCCGTCCCGGATGGTCCGGTCCCTCCCTGAGCAGCCGCCTGCCTGCCGCCGTGAAAATGCGTGGCGTTTTGTGGTGAGCCTGCTGCCCGCCACCCTGGTGCTGGCGCTGCTCATCACAGGCTCCTGGGGCTGGGCTGCGGTTGTCTTTTGGACGACTTTTGCCGTCATCGGCTATGGCAGCATCCTGCCGCAATCGCGACTCTTCGGTCCCCATGTCACTCATCTCTCGGCGGCTCAGGCCAACCGGGGCGAAGTCTGGATCACCCTGGATGACGGACCAGACCCGGTGACCACCCCTCAATTGCTGGATATTCTGGACCGCTACCAGGCCAAGGCAGGCTTTTTCCTGATCGGCCAAAAGGCTGCAAAGCACCCGCAGCTCGTTCGCGAGATCGCCAGCCGGGGCCACCTCATCGGCAATCACAGCCAGACCCACCCCTCCAGCCATTTCTGGATCCTCCGCCCCGCCCGCATGTGGCAGGAAGTCGCCGGTTGCCAGCAAACGCTGAAGGACATTCTTGGCACTGCACCTGCGTGGTTCCGCCCCCCTGTGGGCCATCACAATCTGTTTCTCTCTTCCCCGCTGCGTGCTCTTGGCCTGACGATGGCCATCTGGAACTGCCGCGGTTTTGACGGCGTGCTCAAAGACCCGGCTGCCGTTTTGCGGCGGATCGCCGGGGGATTGCAAGCCGGGGCCATTGTCCTCCTGCACGACGGTCCTCCGGCCTCGGCGGAGATTCTGGAAGGCACCTTGAAAATGCTTCGCGAACGGGGACTCAAAGCGGCCTTGCCGGAGTCCGTTGCAACGCCAGCCACCCCCAGCTAGGCTGCGCCAATGAGACGGGCATTGATATTCGGCATACCTCTGGTGGCGCTCGGCGTTGCCAGCTGGGCCGCATGGCATTTGCAACGCCTCCAGCCCGTGAGTTCCGGAGAGGTGGTGATGATGCTTCCCGGACCTGTCCCTTCACTCAACCCTTATGCGCCCGGCGATGAAAGCCAGCGGCAGCTGCTGGATCTGCTGTATCAGCCGCTGGTGCGGCTTGACGGTCAGGGCAGACTGGCGCCCGCCATCGCGAAAAGCTGGACCTGGCGTCAGCACCTGACCTGCTGGTTTGCTTCACCAGAGGCCGCACAGGCAGCGAGGCAGAAGCTGGAACAGGTGGCCCCGCAGACACGCCAGGCCTGGCTGCTGGAAGAGGCGGCTGTTGAGGGCCGGGCGTTGGTGGCCAGGTTTGCCAAACCGGCAGAAACCGGTGCTGACCAGGCGCTGCAACTGCTGGCGGGACAAGCCCCTCTGCCTTTGAGTTTCGTCCGCATCGAAACTGGCGAAGAGGGCCGGCCTCTGCTGGAAGAATTCTCCCGCCAGCCTGCCCAGACTGCGGGCACGGTCCGCCTTTGGTTTGACGACCATGGCACCTGTGAACTGGTGACCACGCAACCCCTGCTGGCTCTCCGGGAAGCCCTGGCGGAATGGTTTTTCCAAAAAGGCCGGTCCGTCCCCCGGATGACCCCTTTTGCCGAAGTTGCAGGCCTTCTCGAACCGGTGCTGGATTTCAAACTGGATGTGCACTCCTCCACCTGGCCGGATGGCAAGGCAGTCTCAGCGGCAGATGTCGCCGCCACTGTGGAGCATTCCCGGAAGCTGGGTTACCCGGCCAGCAGCCAGGAAAGTTTCCGGCACATCCAGGCCATCGTTGCTTCCGGGCAGGATGGCATCCGTGTGATCTACCGCCGCACTTATGGGGCGGCCCTTGCCAGCTGGGTTGGGCTGCCCATCCTTCCTGAAAGCTGGATCCGCAAAGCGGGCAGCTCGGGCGCGGCTCCGCCTCCGGGGACGGGTGAATGGCAGGTCTCGGAAGCCAATGAACGGCGTCTGGTGCTTCGCCCCAAAGATTCCCATGGCGGGTCTTCGCTCGCCTCGCTGCGGGTGATTCCGGCAGCGCCTGAACTGCAGGCCAAGGTCGCCCTGGCCACAGGCACGGTGGATGCCGTGTGGCCCGCAGCAGGCAGCAGTCTGCACCAGGACCCAGCTTTGCAGTTCCACCCAGCACCTCCACGCAACCGGCTGCTGGTGTTGTGGAATGTGCGGTCATCCCGCCTTTCCGAACTGCCGGTCCGCGAGGCGCTTTCCCATGCCGTGAACCGCGAGGCCCTGGCGCAGGACAGCCCCGGCGCGGCAGCAAGACCTGGAGAAATCCTGTTTGCCCCCGGTCTCTGGTTTTCGCCAGGCCCTTCCGCCCTTCCGCTCAACCTGTCTCTGGCGCGGCAAAAGCTTGAAGCAGGCGGCTGGTTGCAAGATGTGTCCGGCATCGCCAAAAAGGGTGGCCAAGCGCTGGAATTCGAGCTGCTGGTGGTCACCGGCAATCCTCTGCGCGAAGCCCTGGCCGGGCAGCTGGCCGGACAATGGCGCGAAGCCGGAGCACAGGTCACCGTGAAAGCAGTGGCTCCGGAATCCCTGGTGCCAGACTATCTGGAGCCCGGCCGCTTTGATGCGGTTCTGCTGGGGCTGGACTACGAACTTGCCTGGGATCAAACGGCCTTCTGGCACAGTGGCCAAAACCAGGCGCGGGGCGGTTTCAATTTTTCCCGCCTGGCAGATCCGCAGCTGGATCTGCTGCTGGAAGCCCTGGCGGGTGAGTTTGATACAGACCGGCTGTCCCAGCGTGCACAGGCCTTGCAAGACCGGCTCATGTTTTTGCAACCTGCCCTGCCGCTCATCGGAGACCTGCAGCAGATCGGCCTGCGCAACGGCAAATTTCCAGACCTGCCAGCACCCGATCCTTCCCACCCCATCACACTCCGCCAGATTCTCAGGGCCGATGCCCCCGACCTTCTGAAGATGCGTCTGCCTAACGAATAACATTTCATCCGCCACATGTTGTCCGCCTCTTCCGTTGCCGTCAGCCTGGCCCTGTTTGCAGGGGCGCTGGTGCTGGCCTTTGCCACGGCGCAGGCCTTCAGCCTGATAACAGGCGGCTTCCCCCGCTGGCTGCGAGGGACGTCCGTCCTGGTCGCAAAAGCCATCGCCTTGTTCCCGCTGTCCGCCCTGCTTTGGTCCGCTGTCGGGCTTTGGGTGGGGCGTTGGGGACTTCCGGTGGCAAGCCTGATGCCAGCAGCGGAAGGCGCCGCCGGGCTGGACACCGTTTCAAGGGCTGCGTGGGAAATCTGGTGGTGGGCACCTCCCGTCTTTTTGCTGGCTCTGCCGCTGGCTGCGGACCTGGGGGCGCGGCTGACCGGGCCTCGCCGCGCAAACCCCTGGCCTGTTCTTCTCGTGCCCGGATGGCTGGGGCTGGCGCTTCTGCCCGTGGTGGAAGAAGCCTTGCATCTTCCAGGTGCTCTGGCGGGTGTGGTGACATCTCTGCGCTCCCCGGCGGCACCTTCCGTTCTCGTCGCCGTTTTTCCCCTCCTGCTGCTGATGCTCGGCTGGTGGGTTTTGGTGATGGCCTGGCCGTGCAAGCCGCCCCCCCACCTGCCCACAGCGGATGACCGGATCTTTGAAGGAGCCATTGCCATCGGATTCAGCCCGGAAGAGGCCTGGAGGCTGCACCTCCGCACACCAAACCTCCGCCGCAGGCTGGCAAACGGCCTGTCGCTGGCGGCTTCTCTCCTGGCGGTGTGGACCGCCTATGGGTGCCCGGGGGATACATCTGGAGCACACCCGCACAGGCTTGAAACAGCTTTCCAGGCAGCGTTGCACCACCCGGAGGCCCCGCTTCTGGCTGCATGGCCGTATGCACTTTGCGCCTTGTCATTGTGGCTGCTGGGCCGCATCATCCAGCCGCGTCACCGGTAGCAACCCCGCCGCCTCTATGTCTTCCCTCCTGAGCATCCGCGACTTGAAGATCGAGTTCCGCCGTCATGACGGCCCGCCTGCCCAGGCTGTGAAAGGCATCAGCCTGGAACTGCAGCAGGGGGAGTCCATCGCCATCGTAGGCGAAAGCGGCAGCGGCAAGAGCGCCACCGCCCTGGCCCTGGCCCGGCTGCTGCCGGAACCGCCCGCCCGCATCAGCGCAGAGCACCTCAGCATAGCCGGGCATGAGGTGCTGAAGATGAGCGAGAAGGAGCTGCGCAAAGTCCGCGGCAAAGAAATCGCTTATGTGTTTCAGGAACCCACGACCTCCCTCAACCCGGTGCTCACCGTGCGCACCCAGATTGGCGAGGCCCTGGCCCTGCACCGGCCGGAGATCAAGGACCGCGATGCGGAGATCTTGAACTGGCTGAAGCTGGTGGGCATCACCGAACCGGAAAAACGCCTGCGGGCCTACCCTCACGAGCTGAGTGGCGGCATGCAACAGCGTGTCATGATCGCCATGGCCCTGTGCTGCCAGCCCAAACTGCTGATCGCGGACGAGCCGACCACCGCGCTGGATGTGACCATTCAGAAACAGATCATGGAACTGCTGGCCGACCTCCGCCGCCGGCTGGACATGAGCCTGATCCTCATCACCCACAACTTCGGCATCATCAAAGATGTGGCGGACCGTGTCGCGGTCATGTTCCGGGGCAGCATCGTCGAAACAGGTCCCACCGCTGAGATCCTCAGCAATCCAAAGCATCCATACACCCAGGCGCTTCTGGACTGCGTGCCGCGCATGGGCGCCCGCCAGCACCGGCTGCGGACCATTGACTACTCCGCCCTGGCACAATGATGCGCCCTTGCCTGTGACGAAACAGCCGCAGGCTCAAAGTCTGACATTTCGTTTGCCCCGCCGCCCTGTGCCGGGAAAGTCCGCGTCTCATGATTGGCGACTTCCTCGACCTCGTCCTGCACGTGGACCGGCACCTGCTCACCTTTGCGCAGCAGTACGGCGTGCTCATCTATGGCCTGCTGTTCGCGATCGTGTTTTGTGAAACGGGCTTGGTCGTCACCCCGTTCCTGCCGGGAGACTCCCTGCTGTTTGCCGTGGGCGCGCTGTCCGTCCAGGGCTTCGTCAGGCTGGAACTGATCATCCCCCTGCTGATCGCGGCCGCCATCATTGGCGACAATCTCAACTACTGGATCGGCCGCAAGGCGGGCGGCTGGATGGTGACGCAAAAGTGGTTCAAGCGGGACTACCTTTCCAAAACAGAAGCCTTCTTTGTGAAACATGGTGGCAAGGCCATCATCCTGGCCCGCTTTGTCCCCATCGTCCGCACCTTCGCCCCCTTCACCGCAGGTTTTGGCCAGATGCAGTATTCGCGCTTTCTCAGCTACAGCCTGGGCGGCGGGTTCATCTGGGTGCTCAGCTTTACCCTGGCGGGGTACTTCCTGGGCAGCATCCCCATCATCAAGAACAACCTGAAACTGGTGTTCCTGCTCATCATCTTCGTTTCACTGCTGCCCATCCTCATCGAGGTGGTCAAACACAAGCGGGCCGCGAAGAAAGCGGCGGGGGATCATTGAGCAGCCCTCGCAGCATGCAAGACGATCTGCGGCTCCAGCGCATCACCTCGGCGCAGCCTTATCCGCTGCTGTTTGCCACCATCAGCGGAGCACACCTGTACGGGTTCCCATCTCCGGATTCCGATGTGGATTTGAGAGGTGCCCACATCCTGCCGCTGAAGTCGGTGCTCGGCCTGGAGAGCAAGCATGAAACGGTGGAGGATTCCCGCATCATTGAAGGGCTGGAGATGGACATCGTCAGCCATGATGTGAAGAAGTTCTTCAACCTTCTGCTGAAGAAAAACGGCTATGTGCTGGAACAGCTTCATTCGCCGCTGATCGTCCACTCCTCACCCGAACATGCCGAACTGAAGGACATCGCCAAAGGGTGTGTCACCCGTCACCATTCGCATCACTATCTGGGGTTTGTGCATACCCAATGGGAACTGTTTCTGAAGGAGTCCCCGCACCGGGTGAAGCCGCTTCTCTATGTTTACCGGGTCTTCCTCACCGGCATCTGGATGATGCGTACGGGCGAGGTGGAAGCCAACCTGGTCAAGCTCAACGAAACATTCCGCCTGCCGTATGTGAATGATCTTGTGGCCCGCAAGCTGGCGGGCCCTGAACAGGGAGTTCTGGACGAGGCTGACCTGGCCTTTCATCAAGGCGAGTTTGAAAGGCTGCGGGCAGAATTACAGGCGGCACACGAAGCGAGCACGCTGCGTGAAATCCCTTCGGACGCCACCCGCTCGGCAATGGAGGATCTGCTGGTCCGCGCCCGTCTGAAATATGGTCAGGGAATCTGACTGTGAATGAAGGCGGCCGCCTGGGCTGCCGGCAGTTCTTTTTGAGCGGGATCATCCAGCAGCTTCTGCAAGCTGGCCTTGGCTTCCGGCTGGCGGTTTTCACCGATCAAAAGCCGGGCCTGATAAAGCCGGGCACGGGCTTTGTCCGAGGCGATGACGTAGAGGCTCAGCGCGTGCTCCAGTAGCTCGATGGCCTCCGTGTTTTTCCCCTCACTGGCAGACAGCAAAGCGGTGAGCTCCAGCAGATGCGGTTTGCTGCGGGATTCCGCCAGCGCGGTGAGGTCCTGCTTCAGCTTGCGGGTGTCCGCCTCGGCAGCATGGCGCAGCACGGTGCCCTGATAGAGGGCATAGTCACGCTCGCGGCCCTCGCCCATGCTCGCGCCGGGTCCCCGTGCATAGGGACGGTAGAGAGGATCTCCGCAAACCACATTCATCCACGACAGCACCGGAGTGGCATTCCAGGCGGCTTCCACCAGGGTGTATCCTTCCAGCAGGCGCTGGTTCAAAACATCAAAGTGAACCGTCAGGGTGAGATAAGGTTCATAAACATTCCCCAAGGCGGCAGCGGCCCCCTGCCGCAGCAGCGGCCCCACCCAGTGCTGATCCGGAGACCTCAGATTGGCAGCGCTGAAGGAATGAAGATGGCAGGCCACCGCCCCGCGCTGGAACCGGAAAGAGGGGCTGGCGAGGGCACCGCTGGCATGGGTGGTGTACCAGCCAAAATAAAAGGCTGTGTCCGGCAACGGCCAATGGTCCGGCAGCACGGCTTCGGTCTTTTCCAGATACACCGGGATGCCTTTTTTCCGGAACAGGAGTGTGCTGCGTGACAGCCAGTCCTCCCCTTCCTGGTAAGCGCCGTTTTTCTGCGCCATGTCGATGACGGCCCTGCCACGCAGGCCGCCTTGTTCCGCAGCCAGGGAATCGTCGATCATCCGCTTCACCATGTCGGCATCCGGGGCATCCAGCCTGCCCACCAGCAGCAGTCCAGGCGTTCCCTGAAAGAGATGAAACCGCAGGTCCTGCCCATAGTAAGGATTGCGCAGCGCACCGGCGACGGGCTGGCTGGGAAGCCCCAGAACGCAGAGTTCGCTGTCCACACTGGCTTCGTCTTCCTGGGTGGTCTTCGGGTTGGGCACATCTCTTTCGATCTGGAAAGGAACCCCCCGCATCAGCACCACCACCTTCACGGAAGATTCCTCCACGGCGGTGACCGTGATCTTCTTTCCGGTGCCCGGTTCATCCACCTCCTGCCGCCCGAGCTTCCACCAGCCGCGTTTGACAAAAGTCTCCAGCAACGGTTTGCGCAACAGTTCGTTATACTGGCCGCGCTTCATCGAGTTCCCCGTGGGGCAGTCCAGCCCGACCAGGCGCTCTGCCGGAATGCCGCGCTTCTGCGCATAGTACTCGGCCAGTTCCCGCGAGTGGGCAGCCTGGGGATTGTAAACGACGACGGCTTCCTCAGGAAGATCGCTGGCTGCCGCCGGTTCCTGCGCACGGGCTTCTGCCGGGCAAACCGCCAGCAGCAGGCTGCACAGTATCCATAACCGCCACCTGGGGCGCAGATGCGTCAAAGCGACCTCCTTCATGCAGTCACATCCCAGTTCAGTTCCAGCCCGTCATAGGCGATGAGTACTCCTTCGGGCAAGAGGGGCTCGGCCTTGGAGTGCATGACTTCGCACTGTAAGTGGGTCAGATAGGTCCGGCGGGGGCGTATTTCTGCCTGCACAGCCAGGGCCTCGGCAATGCTCATGTGGGTCGGATGCTCGGTATAACGGAGAGCATCCACGATGAGCGTATCCACGCCCTGGAGCGCAGCCATGGCCTCCGGCAAGATCACCTTGGCATCCGGGATGTAAGCGCACAGCTTGTGGTCGTGACGGCTGAAAAGATAACCCACCGTCTCCACTTTGCCATGCTGAACCGGCAGCGGGGTGACCTGCGTTTCACCCAGATGAAACGGGCCATGCACCGGTTTGGGGAAAGGCTTCAGATAACCGCGGTAACGGTTCTCGCCATTGAAGGCGTATTCAAACATGCGTTCCAAAACGGCCAGGCAGGAAGGCACGGCATAGACCGGCATGAACTGGTCTGCCGGAATGGTGAACCTGCGCAGCTCGTCAAAACCGGTGAGGTGATCCATGTGCGGATGCGTGAAGATGGCGGCATCCAGTTCCCGGATCCCGGCGCGCAGGCACTGGGTGCGCAGATCCGGCGGCGTGTCCACGATCCAGCTCATCTCGGGCGTGCGCAGCCAGATGCTGGACCGCAGCCGTTTGTCGCGCGGGTCTGTGCTGTGGCAGGTCTCGCAGTCGCAGCCAATCATCGGGATGCCGACGGAGGTGCCTGTGCCGAGAAAGGTGAGCGTGAAATCAGCCATTGAGTTCAGTGCCATGTATAGCGGCAAAAGTGCCGGAAGGGAGAGGAAAACAGGGCCGTCCTTTTTTACCTTGCCGTCGTCTTAATACGTGTATGAAGGAAGGCATGACAGAAAGTTATCTCCAGCGGTTTGGCGGCATCGGCAGGC
The DNA here is from genome assembly GCA_036405615.1 of Prosthecobacter sp. Taxonomy (GTDB): domain Bacteria; phylum Verrucomicrobiota; class Verrucomicrobiia; order Verrucomicrobiales; family Verrucomicrobiaceae; genus Prosthecobacter. The sequence continues at coordinate 13,026 of DASWXG010000083.1, forward strand.
TCTACGGGGCGGAGGCGCTTCCGCGCCTGCATGCCGCGCATGTGGCCGTCATCGGCGTGGGGGGGGTCGGTTCCTGGGTGGTGGAGGCCCTGGCGCGCAGCGGCATCGGTGCCCTGACGCTGGTGGACATGGACGATGTTTGCATCACCAATACCAACCGCCAGCTTCCTGCCCTGGCACAGACAGTCGGCCACATGAAGGTGGACGTGCTGGCCCGGCGTGTGGCAGAAATCAACCCGGAATGCCAGGTGCAGGCCCTGCCGGAATTCCTGCTGGAAAGCAATGCAGACCGGCTGCTGGGCAGCGGCTTCAGCTGTGTGGTGGATGCGGTGGACAGCACAAACATCAAGGCCCTGATCATTGCCAAAGCCGGGGACCTGGGTTTCCCCGTGGTCGTTTCCGGCAGCGCCGGAGGACGCCGGGATCCGACCCAGATCAAGGCGACCGACCTGGGCCTTGCCGGGCCTGACCCGCTGCTTCAACAGGTGCGCCGCCGCCTGCGCGATGTCCACGGTTTCGCCAAAAGCCCGGGAGGCCGCCCCATGCACTGGGGAGTGCCGTGTGTATTCTCTTCGGAAAAAGCGGTGTTTCCCCAGTCGGACGGCACCTGCTCGACCGAACGCGAAGCAGGTGCAGAAACGGGGCTGCGGCTGGACTGCTCCGCAGGCTTCGGTGCTTCCACAGTGGTCACCGGCACCTTCGGTTTTGCTCTGGCAGCGGAGGTCCTGCGAATCCTAACCACGGCTCAAAACTAGCTTTTGGCTGAGCCGGCCTGCCCGTGTTTGCGAAAAGTTAACGCTGTTCCCACCGTCACCACGGCAAATCCAGCCAAGGCAAAAGCGCCGGTCACGCCCTGCAAAAACATCTGCGGCACAAGGACAATGCCGAGAGGGAAGAGAAGGTCGGAACCCAGTCTGAATGGCTGCTTTTTCCGATCCTGCCGCCGCAGAAAGAACCCCACGATCAAACCTGCGGGAATGCCGCAGGCCACGATCGCTCCATAGGCCCAAGTGAAGGTGTTCATCGCCCCATCAAGTCAGCCCACCGGGGTCAGCACCACCTTTTGCACATCCAGCACGGCAGACTTCACTTTGTTCACCGGGTCAATCATCAGGCGCTGTTTGCCTGTGGCCTTGATTTCGATTTCACCCAGGGTCACGTCTTTCCAGTTCTGGAACCCGCCCGTGTCTTCCGTGGTGAACTTCAGAGACTGGTCAGCATGTTTCAGTTCCACCTCGCTCCCCTGGTTTCCGCTGCCGCAGCCCTGGCTGAGCGTGACCTTGTAACGGCCAGGTTTGGTGACTTCAAATTCCCATTCGGCCAGATCGTCTGCCGAAGTCCAGAAGCCCAGACAGTTCTTTTCCGGCTTGGGCTCATAACGCATGTTTTCCGACCAGGTGATGGCGTCTTTGGCGTTCAGCGTGATGCTGCCGTCTTCCGCCTGGCGCGGTGTTTCGCCTTCGCAGGTGGGGACTAGCGCAATCTCATGGATCTCGAAATGTGCGTTTTCCGTGGGAGGTGTGAGCAGGGAGAACGGCACTTCTCCCGGCTGCGGAATGTAAACGGTGCCCAGGTAGGCTTTGCGCGCCACCGGAGCGTGGTTCAGGGAACGCTTCACCACCAGATCTCCCATGCGGAATTGCATGCCCAGGGCCGTGCGGTTCAGTGTGTAGGTGATCCTCACCTGGTAGCGGCCCCAGCGGGTGGCTTTGAATTTGTTGCTGGAGTAGGTCTCCCAGTGGGCACCGTTGCTGTGTTCCCAGGATTCCGGCCCGAAAGTCAGCACGCCGCGCTCCGGCATGTCCGGCCGCTCCACGGGCTCATCGCTGCCAAAACCGCCGATGTCCACGGCGGTGGGAAACTGGGCAAAAGCTTCTGCCATAGCGCCAGCATCACCTTCGGCGGGCGCCGCCTTGTCTGCGGTGAGGGCTTTGGCGGGGGCCTCCGGTGCAGGAGTCGGGGCGGCTGCAGGCTCAGCTTTTTTCTCTTCCGGCTTGGCTGCGGGGACCGGCGCAGGGACGTCCGGGGGCGTCGCGTCCGCCGCTTTGGGGGTTTTTGGACCGCAGGAATTCAGACCCAATGCCAGTGCAAGGGCGAGAAAGGAGGAGGAAAGTCGGAGGATCATGGGGGTGGTCAAAACGGCCCGGGGGCCGCGAGAGGCTTTCAAAGCAACGGACAAAACCGCAGATGTTTAGTGTGATGGCGAAAAGAATCTTCTTCCGTGCCGGAAATGGGAAGAGCAAACCGCCGCCGTTTCTACGGACATGCCGCCAGGGCAGAAAAATATGCGCAGCATGAAAGAGATATTCTTCTGCATGCGATACAACTGGCATACCAGTTTGATTTATGGGCATCCAAGCCACTCCTTTTTCACCCGAACCTTCCTCCGGCCGCTTGCAGTCCCGGGCCTATGCCGAAATTCGCCGCCTCATCGTCTCCGGCGAATTTCCTCCGGGCACGTTCTTGTCGGAGCGCCAGCTGGCCGCCCAACTGGGCATGAGCAAAACGCCTGTCCACGTGGCACTGGAGCGTCTGGAGTCGGAGGGTTTTGTCACCATTTCCGCCCAGCAGGGCATTGTCGTGCGCGGTCTCAGTGTGGACGACATCGTGGATCACTACGAGTTGCGCGAGGCTGTGGAATCCTGGGTGGTGCGCCGCCTGGCGGGCAAGCTCAATCCCCGGCAGCGCGAGGAGCTTCAGGAAAACTTGCGGCTGCAGCATGAGGCCCTGGATGCGTGGGACATGGTGAAGCTGATGCAGCTGGATGAGCAGATGCATTACCTGCTCTGCTCCTACCTCAACAACCGCGAGATCATGAGCACCATGGAGCGCCTGCGGGACAAGATCCACCAGGTCATCCTGCGTGTCACGGAGACGGACCGCACCCGCCCCGCCGAGAGCACGGCAGAGCATGTCGCCATCATCCAGGCCGTCCTGGATGGCGATGCTGAAAAAGCCGCGCGGCTGATGACCGACCATCTCGAAGCAGGCAAACGCCGCATTTTGAATCCCGAACGCTTCGCCCGCTGATGCGCCTGCCGGTCAACATCGCCCTCCTCCTCACCGCCACAGCCAGCCTCCCAGGCCTGGCGGAAGTGGTGCCGGTGCCGGATTTTCAGAAGGACGTACGGCCGGTCCTGGAGAAGCACTGTTTGAAATGCCACGGCCCCGACGAGCAAAACGGAGGCATGCGATTTGACCGCAAGGAGACGGTGATGACGGGCGGCGACTCTGGCGAAGCCGCCGTGAAACCTGGAGACTCGGCTGGCAGCCCGCTTCTCCGCCGCATTACGTCTAACCACAAAGATGACCGCATGCCACCCAAGGGAGAGCGGCTTGAGGCCTCCGAGGTGGATGTCCTGAAAAGGTGGATCGCCGCAGGAGCCACCTGGCCGGAGGCTGCTGCACCGGCGATTGCCGGGAAGACTCAAACCTCCAGCCACTGGTCGTTCCGCCCGCTCAGTCACCCTGCCCCGCCGGCCGTCAAGGACGCGGCCTGGGCGCTGAATCCGGTCGACCGCTTCATCCAGGCGCGGCGCGAAGCCGCAGGGCTGGCCCCCATGCCGGATGCAGCGCCCGCCGTCTTTCTCCGCCGGGCCAACTATGACCTGACAGGACTGCCGCCGACGGCCCTGGAGGTGGAGGACTTCGAAAAGAAAGCCGCATCTCCCGCCAGCTATGCAGCCGTTGTAAACCGCCTGCTCGACAGCCAGCGTTATGGTGAACGCTGGGGCCGCCACTGGATGGACTGGGTCAGATATGCCGACACCGCAGGCGACAATTCCGACTACCCCATTCCCCAGGCCTACCTCTACCGGAACTACATCATCCAGTGCTTCAATGATGATGTGCCCTATGACCGCTTTTTGACCGAACAAATCGCGGGCGACCTGCTCCCTTCAGCCAGCCAGGAAGAAAAAAACCGGCTCGTCATTGCCACCGGTTATCTGGCCATGGCGCGGCGTTTCGGATCCTTGCTCGAACGCTATCCCCAGCACCTCACCATCGAGGACCCGCTGGACAACCTGGGGCGCAC
>DASWXG010000084.1:0-1760 GCA_036405615.1 Prosthecobacter sp.
AACGGCAACGCTGCCAAAGGCGCGGGCTTCGCGGTTTCTTTCGGCCTGGGGACCTTGCCTCTGCTGTGGCTGGCGCAAACCCAGATTCATTGGTTAGGCGGTCGGTTGCAACCCGCCACGCTGCGCAAGTTCCAGCGCAGCCTGGCCCTCGTCGCGGCGGTCATCATGGCCTGGAGATTGCGGGGCACGCTGGACTTTGGCAGCGAAGCGGTGCCCACCTGCTGCCACCTGTGATTTTCAAACCCAGGTTCCGGGTCGCAGAAAGCCGATGGGCAGTCCGGATGATGAAGGCTGGTAAAAGTTGGCAATGTTGGGCAGCACATACGGCATGTCTGCGGGGGCCACGCCGAACCAGCGCAGCATCTCCGCAAACAGGGAGTCCACCGATGTCGTCGGAATCATGCGGCCGCCGTAACCCGTGTCGTCAGAACTCTCCAGTTCGAGATCCGGGAAAGTCCCATAGATGCGCCCGCCACGGACCGGGCCGCCCATCACCAGAGCATTGCCCCCCCAGGCGTGGTCCGTCCCCCGGCCATTGCTCCGCAAGGTGCGGCCAAAGTCAGAGGCCGAATAGGTGATGACACTGTCTTGCAGCCCCAGCTGGTCCAGCGCCTTCTGGAAAGCCGTGAGCGCGCCGTCCAGCATCGTCAGCATTTCGCCCTGCGTCTCCAGCAGTTCGCCGTGGTGGTCCCAGCCACCAAAGCTGAGAAACAGAGTCTGCCTGCGAAGCCCAAGTCCATTGCGCAGGGCAATCATCTTCGCCGCCGCCCGGAACTGCTGTCCCACCCAGTTCCCGGAAGGGAACAGCCCGGAGATGGCGGTGTCATCATAGCTGTTGAACTGCTGGAGAAAAAACTCCTGAAGCTCAATGCTGCTCTTGGTCAGCTGGGCATAAGACTGGTGCATCAGGTTGGCGTAACTCTGACCGATGATGCTGCGATGAGCGGCATTCTTGATCCGCATCGGGTGATTGCTCTCCGAGATGTCGCTCCCCGTAAAGGTGAGTGCACCACTGTCAGTCACCACAAACTGGGTGGTGGAGTTTCCCACCTGCCACAGGCTGTTTCCCGCGAGGGAGATGTTCATGGAAATACCGCCCGCGTTGGTCACGCCATGCAGCACATCTGCAGCCCTCCCCGCCCAGCCTGCCAGCTGCGTCATTCCCTGCGGAACGGAGGTCTGCCACTGGTCAATCTGGTCGCTGTGAGAATAAAGTGCACGCGGCAGGGTCACGCTCTCTGCGAGGTATTGCGCCTTGGTCACCGGATGAACCAGCGTCCCCACATTGGAAACAAAAGCCGCCCTGCGTTTGGCGGAGTCTCCCCCCAGTCCGTTGAACAGCTCCTGCAGGCCAGCGCAGCTGGGGTGGATGCCGTAGAGTTTTCCGTCCCCGCCATCCTGGGTCAGCTGGCGCAGCGTATTCACCGGCAGGGCCAGATTCCCGCGCGTGGCGGAATAGGCGGTATGCCGCGCATCCCGGGGCACCAGCCAGTTGAAGGAATCGTTCCCCCCGTGAAGGAAAATGCAAACCAGTGTCCGGTGATCCGCAGGTGCCTGCTGGGCTGCGGCATTCCCCGCCAGCCGGAGGTTTAACAAAGTGTTTAGAACCGAAAGGCTGCCGAGCGCAGAGCAGGCCGACTGGCCGATAAAACGACGCCGGGAGGGTGAGTTGGAGTTCATTTCAGGAGTCGTCCGAAGGTTATTTCATCACCGCGCCTTCCGGGCACACCAGCGCAAGATAGGCCGCCACCTGGGCACGG
>DASWXG010000085.1:0-13514 GCA_036405615.1 Prosthecobacter sp.
GCCCGGGAGTTTCGGCTGGCACAGCAGCGGGTCAGCTTTGTGAATCAGATTTCGCATGAACTGAAAACCCCGCTGACGAACATCCAGCTCTACACGGAAATGGCCGCCAGCCGCATCGAAGACGGCGGCGACTCCATTGCACAGCGGCACCTGCGGGTGGTGGAAACCGAAACGGCGCGCCTGAGCCGGTTGATCCAAAACGTGCTCAACTATGCCCGCCAGCAGCGGGACAAGCTGGGCATCCAGCTGAAGCCCACCGTGCTGGATGAAGTGGTGACTCGGGCCGTCGGCAACTGGCGGGCGCTTTTGGAAAGCAAAGGCTTCCATGTCCACACCAGCCTCAACGGCCCGCCTCAGATGAAGGCGGATGCAGACGCCCTGGAGCAAATCTTGGGAAACCTGCTGTCCAATGTGGACAAGTATGCCGCGCACGGAAAGTGGGTCTCCATCCGCACAGAGGCGGCGGGCAGCACCGCGCGTGTCATTGTGGAGGACCGCGGCCCGGGCATTCCGGGAGGGAAGCGGCGCATGGTGTTCGAGCCTTTCGAGCGGCTGCGTTCCGACCTTAACGAAGGGGTCAGCGGCACTGGCATCGGCCTGACCATTTCCCGCGAGCTGGCTGACTTGCACGGAGGCTCACTCGAGGTTTGCAGCCTGTATAAAGATGGCGCTAGATTTATTCTGACACTGCCCGTTCATCCCGTATGAAAATCCTTATTGCCGAAGACGACGACCACACCCGCGAAGCCCTGCGGGAAGTTCTCAGCATGGAGGGGTATGACGTGGTGACTGCCAGCGACGGGCTGCAGGCGGCGGATTTCTTCCGCGCCATCCGGCCGGACTTCGTCTGTCTGGATGTGATGATGCCCGGCCAGAACGGTTATGAGGTCTGCAAGCAGATCCGGAAGATCGATGAAAGCGTGCCCATCCTCTTCCTCACGGCAAAGGCGGAGGAGATAGATACCGTGCTAGGCCTGGAGCTGGGTGCGGACGACTACATGACGAAGCCGTTTGGCGTGAAGGAGATCATCGCCCGCATCCGTGCCATTCTGCGCCGCACAGCCGCCCGCTCGGCAGCGGTCAACAAGACGGAAGACGATTTCCTCATGGATGACCTCCGCGTCGTGGCTTCCGAACTCCGTGCTTATCGTGACGGTGCGGAAATTCAGCTGAGCCCCCGGGATGTGAAAGTGCTGACCCTTCTGTTCCAACGCCGGGGCAAGGTGGTGGACCGCAATACCATGGCAGACGAAGTGTGGGGGGTGGACTACTTTCCCGAAAGCCGGGCTTTGGACCAGCACATTTCCCAGCTGAGAAAACGTGTGGAGAGGGACCCGGCAAATCCGCGCATCATCCGCACCGTTCACGGAGCGGGTTATCGTTTTGAATAAGGCGTTTCTGCGAAGAGAAGCGGAAACGGCAAAGAGGGTGGGGAGACAGTTGGTTAGATTTTTTTCTTGCCGTTTGGTGGATTACATATGTAATCTCAGGATTACAGTTGTAATTCATTCAAAATGTCACGCCCTGCCAAACCCGAAACCAAGCCGAAAATCTCCGATGCCGAATGGACGGTGATGAAAGTCCTGTGGGATCGCGGGGCAGGAACTGTCGCTGAAGTGGTGAAAGAGCTGGAAGGCCGCCTGCATTGGAAACCCCGCACGGTGCAGACCCTCATCCGCAGGCTGGCCGAAAAAGGTGCCCTGGTCGTGGAAACCGTGGGCCGGGAGTTCCGTTATGTACCCGCCGTGGCCCAGGACGAATGCCAGCATGAAGAGAGCCGCAGCTTTCTGCAGCGGGTCTTTGACGGCAGGCTGGCTCCCTTTGTTGCCGGGCTGATGGAGCGCGAAGAGATTTCTAAAGAGGACATGGAGGCCCTGCGGCAGGTGCTGCGTGAGGCGGAGAAAAACGCCAAGAAGTAACCGCCATGAACGCCACCTTTCTGGACCATGCCTCCCACTGGCTGCTGCGTGCTTCGGGAGAAGCCAGCGTGCTGGTCCTCGCCGTGCTCGCCTTGCGTGCCGCCCTGGGCATCCGCCTCTCACCCGCCTGGCGCGTGGCCTTGTGGATGCTGGTGGTGGCAAAGCTGGTGCTGCCCGCCTGCATTCCCACAGGTTTTGGCCTCGGGGGCTGGAGTTTTACCGGGCTGCAAAAGTCTCAGGCTGCCGTTGCAGAGCAAACGGCAGTGTCTTTAACGGCGGAAGCTGCTGTGCCTGCCGCTGCCAATGCTTTGGCCAGCCATGCCTTTCAAGCGGGCCAGATGCTGCCTGCCTCCACGGTTCCTGCGCAAGGCAGGCCCGCGTTTACGCGGCGAGGGTTGCTGGTTGCCGCCTGGCTGTCGGGAGCCTTGTTGCTCCTGGCTGTTGCCGGTATCCGCCAGGGCCGGTTCGCCCGCTGGGTGCGCCAGCGCCCTGTTGCCACGGACCCCGCTTTGCTGGAACAGGTCGTCCAGTTGCGCAAGCTGGCAGGAGTCAGCCGGAACATCCAGGTGCGTTTGATGCCTGCGGGCACCACCCCGGCCATCATGGGGGTCTTCAGGCCGGTGCTGCTGCTGGCCGAAAACTGGCGGGAGCACTTTGACCAAACCCGCCTCCGGCACGTGCTGCTGCATGAAATTTTGCACGTGCGCCACCATGACCTCGTCTGGAACTGGGTCGTGCTGGCTCTCCAGGCCCTGCACTGGTTCAACCCTCTGGTGTGGATGGCCGGCGCGCGTTTCCAGGCAGACCGTGAGCTCCGCTGCGATGCCGCCGTGCTGCGCCTGCTCGCCCCGCAGGAGCGCCTGGATTACGGCCGCACACTGCTTCACGTCCAGGAGACTTTTTTCGCACCCCCGGCCATCCCAGGGCTGGCCCCGTGTGTTCGCAACCATCCCGCCCTGCTGCAACGCATCACCATGATCGCCCAGCCCAACCGCACCCGTCCCTGGCTTCAAACCGTGTTCGCACTCGCCTTTGGTGTCATCACTTGTTATGCCTTCACCACCGCCCGGGCGGCAGATGAAAAAGACATCCCCTCCAAGGACCGCAGCCGTGAGTCCGAACGCGGCCCCCGCACGACTGAAGAGTCTGCCAACCCTCAACGCGGGCGTGAAGGCGAGCGCGGAAAAGAAGGGGAGGGGGATGGCCGCATGAACGGGGAGAAAGACAAGCTCGAGGATGGCAAAAAACCCGCTCGCGGCGACCGTGAAGGCGGTGCCAAGACCGGCCCTCGTGACGGCGAGGGTGAACGAAAAGGCCCCCGCGATGGCGAACGTCCCCGCACCGGTGAACGCGATGGCGAACGCAAGCAAACGGGTGAGCGCGACGGCGACCGCCCCCGCACGGGAGAACGTGATGGTGAGCGCAAGAAGGCGGGTGAGCGCGACGGAGAACGCGCGCGCACTGGCGAGCGCGATGGTGATCGCAAAAGAACAGGCGAGCGTGACGGCGACCGCAAGCAAACCGGCGCACGCGATGGCGAACGTCCCAGCACTGGCGAACGCGACGGCGAGGGCCGTGCCTCCCGTGAAGGCGCAGGCGCAGGTGCTGAAAAAGGCGTGGAGCACAAAGTGACTAACAAAAAGCGCAGCAACTTGAACGCCTCTGCAACAGGCCAGGGGCTGTCCGCCGGGACCATCGCCATCCGCCTCATCAAGCAGGGGGAAGCCGTGCGCGTTGGGGATGAAGAGATGCCCATTGGCAAACTTCGCGGCCACCTGCACCACCAGGAAACCGGCAACGACACGCCCTACCGCCTCAGCGCGGAACCTGACGTGCCCTACAAAGGGCTGACGGATGCGCTGGATGCCCTGAAAGACAACGGCAAATGGAATGTCGAAGTCGTGCGGGAGTGAGTAGACCACCCCTGCACCACCCGGTTTCCAGACCGGTTCTCGAAAAGAATGTCATTTTGAACCGGCGAGCGCAGCGGCCGCAATGGCAAGAAAGGTGCGCCGTCTGCTATTCGGAAATAACAGACAAGCGCCTGACGCCGCCAGTGAAGCCGCTCCGCCGTCCGGGTAAGGGACAGGATTTTTGAGAACTGGTCGAAGATAGAAGAATCCCCAGCCGCAGTTTCCCGGCCCGGGTGCCTGCGTGGCACCTTGGGGGCCGTCATGGCTGCACCCCACTCCTCACCCGTCATGCGCCTGCTCTTCCTCCTCTGCCTGGCCACTTCCGCCTTCGGGGCCACCCCGGCGGGCGTGGCAGATGCCCTCACCCGCGCCGTGGCTTTTTACCATGGCAAAGCCTCATCCCATGGCGGTTACGTCTATCGCTACAGTGCCGATTTCACCCTGAGAGAGGCGGAGGGCATCCCCGGCCCGGACACCATCTGGATCCAGCCGCCCGGCACTCCGGCCGTGGGCATGGCCTTTCTGGATGCTTATGAAGCCACGAAGGATGAAGCCTGCCTGAAGGCGGCGGTGGATGCAGCCCATGCAGTCAGCCGCACACAGCTGGCCTCCGGTGGCTGGGACTACTCCGGCCACTTCGATGCCACAGGCCGGGAGAAAATGCTTTATCGCCGCGATGCCTCAGGAGCGTTGTTGCCACGCCAAAAAAGACCGGAGACCGAAGGCGGCTGGCACATCTGGCGGCAGCGCAAGCACAAGGATAGCAACTGCTCCACCGTGGATGATGACGTCACCCAGGCGGCCACACGCCTGCTGCTGCGGGTGGATCACGCCCTGGCTGGCAAAGATGCAGAAATCCGCGAAGCGGCAGATTACGCCCTGCAGGCCCTGGCAAACGCCCAGTATCCCGCAGGCGGCTGGTCGGCCAATTTCGACACCTGGCCCTCTTCACCACCCCCGGCAGGCCAGTACCCCGTCAAGCCCGGCAACTACCCGGTGGACTGGCCGCGCAAGTGGCCCAAGGATTTCACCGGCTGCTATGTGCTGAACGACAACACCCACGCCACCCTCATGGGCACCTTCCTGCTCGCCTGGCAGCTGCGCAAAGATGACAAGTATTTGGCCGTGGCCAGACGCGGGGGCGACTTTCTCCTCACCGCCCAGATGCCGGAGCCCCAGCCCGCCTGGGCCCAGCAGTACAATGCGGACATGCAGCCCGTGTGGAGTCGCGCGTTTGAACCCAGCGCCATCAGCGGTCGCGAATCCCAGGCCGCCATGTGGGCCCTGCTGAAGCTCAGCGCCGCGACACAGGACCGGAAGTACCTGCCCCCCGTGGCCAAGGCGCTCACTTATCTGCGCAAGTCTCTGCTGCCTGGCAGCAAGCTGGCCCGCTTCTACGAACTCCAGACGAACAAGCCGTTATACTTCCAGCGTGGCGAAGGCGGCAAAGGCTTTGAGCTCACCTACAGCGATCAGAAAGCCTCCTCCAACTATGGCTGGGTTTGGGACAGCGAGCTGGACGCCATCGAGGCCACCGGCCGCAAGATCGCGCGCAACGAGCCGGTTACCTTTCCCCGCACCGAGAAAGAGCGCTGGTCCTCCCCGCCCACAGAGCAGGACATCGCCGAAATCCTCAAAGGCCAGAAGCCCGACGGCTCCTGGCCGGAGACAGGGGAAGAACGCGGCCTCATGAGAAACGCCGGGGGCAAAAAAGTGTCCCCGTCAGGTGGAGTCATCCACAGCGACACCTTTGTGCAAAACGTGCGCGCCTTGGGTACCTGGCTGAAAATGAAAGGAGGCCGCCCATGAACCACCGCTGTCTGCTGCCTGGCATCCTGGCCTTCAGTGCCGCCCTGCTTTTCCCGGTGGCGGCGGCCGAGCATGAAAATGAACTGCCGTGGTCTTACAAACCCATGCAGCGCCCGGTTGTGCCGGAGGTCAAAACCACGACCTGGCCGAAAGATGACCTGGACCGTTTCATCCTGGCCCGGCTGGAAAAAGAAAACCTGCAGCCCGTGGCGGATGCCTCCCGCGCGGTCTTGATCCGTCGTGCATCCTTTGACCTGCGCGGCCTGCCGCCGAATGAAGAAGAGATTCGAGCCTTTGTGAATGACCCCGCTCCTGACGACGAGGCCTTTGCCAAGGTGGTTGATGCCTTTTTGCAGAGCGGGCGTTTTGGCGAACGCTGGGCCCGCCATTGGCTGGATGTCGTCCGTTATGCCGACAGCATTGGCCGCGTGTGGAATGCCCCCTTTCTCTACGCTTTTCGTTACCGCGACTGGGTCATTGATTCCTTCAATGCCGACAAGCCCTACAACCGCTTTGTGGCAGAACAGACTGCCGGGGACTTGCTGCCCGCCCAAACCGTGGCGCAGCGGCGCGACCAGATCACCGGCACCGGCATGCTAGCCCTGGGCAGCCTAAGCCTGCAAGAAGGCAGCTATGAGCAGTTCATCCTCGACCAGGTGGATGACCAGATGGATGTGACCTCGCGTGCCTTTCTTGGCCTAACATTCAGTTGCGCACGCTGTCATGACCACAAGACAGACCCCGTCAGCCAGAAAGACTACTATGCGCTCGCTGGCATCTTTTACAGCAGCCGTACGCTTCCCGGCCTGGCCAACCGCCACGACATGACCCGCGCAGGTTATGTGGACCCCGAGATGCTGGTGGACCTGCCCGCTGCGCTGGATGAACCCGTGGGCCCGCCGCTCAAACTGCCCGCCGGCATCCACTCCATGGAAGACATCCGCTCCCTGGGAAACCCCAAACAGCTCCCGCGTTTTGATACGGATCCCCACTTCTGCATGGGCGTGATCGAGGGCCAGGCGCAGGACTGCGCACTCGCGGTGGGGGGCGACCCCTTTGACCGCCAGGCGGCCCCCCAGCGCGGCAAGATGACCATCCCCAGTCTGCCTGCCTTGCCAGACATCCCCGCAGGTTCATCCGGGCGGCTGGAACTCGCCCGCTGGATCGCCTCGCCCGCACACCCGCTCACGGCACGGGTCATGGTGAACCGCATCTGGCAGCATCTGTTTGGCGAAGGCATCGTGCGCACGGTGGATGACTTCGGCACCACCGGCACAGACCCCACCCACCCGGAACTGCTGGACCACCTGGCCATCCGCTTTGTGGAAAACGGCTGGTCGGTCAAAAAGATGATCCGCACGCTCATGCTCAGCCGCAGCTACCGCCTGCAGTCTGCCGCCGCAGCGGTGCCAGACCACCCGGATGCAGGCAACAAACTGCACTGGCGCATGAACGCCCGGCGGCTGGAGTTTGAACCTCTGCGCGACACCCTGCTGCACCTGGCCGGGCGGCTGGATCTGGAACGGCCAGACGGCACCCAGGTGGCAGGCATCGGCGGCAAAGGCCGCACAGGCATCGTGCGCAGTTTGCTGATCTTGGAGGACCCTGTCCGCACCATCTACCTGCCGGTCGTGCGCGACGGCGTGCCGGACCTGTACGGCACCTTTGACTTTCCCGGGCCCACCCAGATCAAAGGCCAGCGGGACGTCACCACCACGGCCCCGCAGTCCCTCTTCTTCATGAACAGCGGATTTGTAGAAGATGTGGCTGCGGCCATCGCAGGCCAGATGCTCGATCAGGAAAAAGACAGCCGCCCAAGGCTCACCTTTTTGTATCGCACCTTGTTAGGTCGTGCACCGGATGCCGGGGAGGCAAGCGAGGCGGAGGCCTTGCTGGAGAGCCTGGAAGGGGATGAAACCTCCCGCTGGACCACGCTGGTGCAGGCACTGCTGGGCACGGCCGAGTTCCGTTACGTCTTTTAAACCCTTCACCTGAAACTGTCATGACCACCCGCAGGCACATTCTTCAGTCCACCAGCGCCGGTTTTGGCTGGCTGGCCTTTCAGGCCTTGAGCCAGCAGTGGGCGCATGCCATTGCACCGCCCAAGACCCTGAATCCCCTGGCCCCCAAACCGCCGCACTTTGAGCCCAAAGCCAAACGGGTCATCTTCATGTTCATGCAGGGCGGGCCCAGCCACCTGGACACTTTTGACTGGAAACCCGAACTCGCCAAAGCCGAGAAGGACCGGGTGCAAAAGTACATGGGGTCGGTGTTTGAATTCAAACCTCGCGGGCAGAGCGGGCTCATGATTTCCGAGGCCTTTCCGGAACTGGCCCGGCATGCCGACCACCTCTGCCTGCTGAACGGCATGAAAACCGCCACCAATGCGCACCAGATGGCCACCGTGGCCTTGCACATCGGCAGCGAAACCTTTGTGCGTCCCTCCATGGGCGCCTGGATTGTCTATGGTCTGGGGACAGAGGCCGAAGACCTGCCCGGTTTTGTCACCATCAATCCCATTGCCGACAACGGCGGTGCCATGAACTACGGCTCCGCCTTTCTGCCCGCCAGCTTTCAGGGCACCCGCCTCAGCACCGGTGGCGATGGCGTGGCTTATCTGAGCAACAGCCGCCTCACGGAAGCCGCGCAGAAAAAACAGATCGAGTTCATCCAGAAAGCTAACCGTCGTTTGTTAGGCCAGGATCCGGGAAACCCGGAGATCGAAGGCGTCATCCAGTCTTATGAACTGGCCTACAAAATGCAGACCTCCGTTCCGGCTACGCTGGACCTCGCGCAGGAACCGCAGACCGTGCGCGACATCTACGGCCTGGACAACCCGGACACGGAACGGTTTGGCACCCAGTGCCTTATGGCCCGCAGGCTGGCGGAGAAAGGCGTGCGTTTCATCCAGCTCACCTCCCCTGGCTGGGACCACCACAACGGCCTGCGTGACAACCTCGCCCGCCAGTGTACCTCCATCGACAAACCCATTGCCGGACTCATCGCAGACCTGAAGCAAAGAGACATGCTCAAAGACACGCTCATTGTCTGGGGCGGTGAGTTTGGCCGCGGTTCCGGTTACGACAACGAAGCCTACAACGGACGTGGTCACAACGGCGGCGGCTATACCATGTGGATGGCGGGCGGTGGTGTGAAGGGTGGCTACGTCCACGGCAGCACCAATGACATGGGCGACACAGCCGCCACCGGCATCATGGGCACGCATGACCTGCACGCCACAATCCTGCACCTGCTGGGTATCAACCATGAGCGCCTGACGTACCGCTACGCCGGGAGAAACTTCCGCCTCACCGATGTGGCGGGCGAAGTGGCCAAAGGCATCCTGGCCTGAACCGAAAATAAAAAGGCCGCCCTCCAGGTGGAGGGCGGCCCAGGTTGGGACTTCAAAATAGGTTTACCGGCTCTGCGGCTTGAATACGTCATCCAAGACGTAGGGCGTGTCCATGCCTTCGCTCTGGTGGTACCAGGTGTCCCCTCCCATCAGCTCCTTGACACGCCATCTTGGTGTGGCTGCGGAGAGCGCAGTGCCATGATACTGGGAACGATAGGGACCCAAGTAAGACCAGCACGGAAATTCAGGTCCCTTCACGGACTCCATATACCAGCGCACGATCTCGTTGTGGCTCTTGGTGGCGCTCTTCAGCGCGTTCAGATCCCCCAGGTAGTCCGGGATGAAACGCGCGTACGCGCCCATGTCATGAATGTCTCCGACAAAGGCGGTGGTCGCGCCTAACAAGGTTTGCAGATTTGTGCTCTGGTAGCATTCCAGAGCGACCTTGTTAGAGGCCACGAGATCCTGGATCCATTGGGTCTGCAGGCCGGGTACATTGATGTTGTTCACGCCCACCTGTGCCAGTTCCAGCAGGGCCACGCGGGTGGGCACCGGGACGTTCCACTGAGGGTAGTCGAGCAGCAGTTTGCAGGTTCTGCCCGTGACCTGCGTGCCCAGGGAGTGGCCGATCATGCGGAACTCGCGGTTCACGGTGGAGTAACCGGCCATGCAGCGTCTGAGATCATCCAGGAACAGGTCCACCACGGTCTTGCCTTCGATCAGGCTGCCTGTGTCATCCGGTTCATAAACGCGGCTGCTTTCCCCCTTCTTCGCACTGAGGGCGTGGATCATCGAATGGCTGGAGGGCAGACCTTCCTCTGTGGCGATGTAGTAGATGTTGGCCTGGGAGAAAATGGTTCCGTGCGGCGTGCCTTCCAGATCGCCAAACTGGTTCCAGTGGAAGATGCCCACGTTGTACCCCTTGTCCTTCCAGATCTTGCAGCAGTCGTGCATGACGCTGTCCGTCTGGGCATCCTGGCGGTACCAGCTTTCACGGCGGCGCAGCTTGGCCTCGCCCGGCTGCCAGCCGTGCACATAGATCACGGTGGGCTTGGAGCGGTCAAAGTACTCGTCATCCTGGTTGTCACGGCAGCGCAGCCCGTCATTCACGCTCTTGAACCAGTAGAGGCCGTAGTCCAGATCGGTGAAGGTGTTGGGCAGGTTCCAGGCATGGCCGATGGTGAACTCCCGGACTCCTTCGCCCTCAGGCAGCTCGGTTCCATTTTGAGTGACTACAATCCGGTAGGTGCCTTCACCGGCATAAGGGTTCTTGGCGTCAATCGTCCAGAACGGCCGGGGAAACTCCTGCGGGCCGGAAGTCAGGGTGGTGACGCTCGTCCACACGTACTGGTTTCGGGTCAGGAAGGTGGGGGATCCGTTGGCATCCTTCACACGGTAGATGTAGAAGGTCTTTTGTCCGGCTGGCAGACCGCTGAAATCAAACTTCAGCTTGGTGGCTGTCGGGTAGGCCAGGTAGTCGTAGTTGTATTTGCCCTTCGGAACCGAAGGCCCGGCGAAGCGGCTGGAAACCGCGACGTTGATGTTGGCCGGCGGTGGCGGCGGTTGCGGAGTGGTGACCGTGTAAGGCCCGAAATTGCTGCTGACGACCTCATTGCCGTCATAGTCCGAGGCCACCACCCGGTAGTAATAGGTGCCGTCATTCAGGTTGAGGTCGGTCTGGCTGTAGTCGGCCGGGTTGCCGTTGCCGGCACGGACCATCTCTCCCACCCAGGCCCCGAGGTTGCCGCCCGCATTCGAGCGGTACAACGTGGCGCGGTGCACCTGCTTGTCATCGCCGATCTTGAGCTTGATCTTGACGGAACCGCGGGTCTTGGCCGTGGACTGGGTGAAGGTCGGGGAGAAGGCGCTGAAGGCGGGCGGCTGGGTGCCTCCGCCCTGGCCGATGTTCACCATCACGGCGGGTGAATAGGCGGTGGCAGAAGGGTCGTATCCGTCCACCACGGCGGCGCGGATGTAGAGCACGCCCGTCCCGCTGAACGCAAGATTGGTCGTGTAAGTGACTGTGTCGCCCACCTGGTAGAGGTCGCTGTTCTTGATCGCCTTGAACGGACCTGTGGCGCTGGCCGCCGTCTCCAGATACACCCGCTGCACACCGTTGAAGTCAAAAAGCGTCAGCGCCACAGCGCTGGTGCCCACCTTCACCAGGGAGCCGTTGGTGGGAGAAACAAAACCGCCAAAGTAGGTGGCCATCTGTGGCAGCGGGGGCGGCAGCACGTTAACGGAATGCACAATGGATGTCTGCTCATAGTATCCGGGTGCCCGGGCGATGGCGCGGAAATCACGGTTACCTGCGGGCAGGCTGGTGTTTTTCAGGGTCCAGTTGTTGCCGGCCTGGCTCAGAGACCCGATGGAGAGCTCGGTCCACTCGCCGTCAGCGCTGCCATCATCGCTTTTTAACCTCGTTTGGAAGCGGACCTGGATGCCCTTTACGGCAGGGACGGTGGCATATAGCGTGGCCGGTTTGCCCTCCTTGGCTGGGTCCACGAAATCCATGTGAAAGCGGGTGAAGGGTGCGATGGAGAGGGCGGACGCCGTGACCGAGATGGGGCCAAACGGTGCCGACATGCTGTCCACCCAGCCTGGGGCGGCCGAGATGGCCCGGAAATGACGGTTTCCGTCGGGCACATTCACCGTCTCCACCGTCCAGACGGCACCTTTGCGGACTGCCGGGCTGTAGATGGGCAGGTCCGTCCAGGAGCCTTCCACGTAGGGGGTCAGGGTGGACTGGAAACGAACGCTCAGGTTTTCAGCGGTGCCTGCCTGGTTGGCGATGAATGTCCATGTCTGGCCGGACTTCGGCGGCGACTTGGTAGAGATCTTCGTCAGTGTGGTCGGTGGCAGGAGGTTGCTGAAAACCGTGGAGTATTGGGCCCCGGCTGCGGAGCGGCTGACCGCGCGGAAGACCCGACTGCCGGCAGGAGCTGCTGTCGTTTTGGCAAACTGCTGCGGACTGGTGCCAGGCACCGCCGTCATTTGGCCGTTGTCGCTGCCCACGGCCTGCCAGCTGCCGCCATTCGTGCTTGCCTCCACGGTGACCACCGCATTCGGCTGCACGCTGTCCGGTTTGAAGGTGAAGGTCCAGGGCTGGCCCGGGCTGGTTGGCTGCACGAAGAAGTTCACCGCGCCTACTTTCACCACCGGCATGGTGCCGCTCAGCAGGGCTTTGTTACCCTGTTTCAGGGCGATTTTAGGGGCCAGGCTGGCGCCTACCTTGGCCGTCGTGGCCAGTCTCACCGTGAAGTTTTTGATGCCGGAAGACCCCGCCGGGATGTCCGTCGTCCACCGGATCGCCCGTGCGGCTCCGGCCCCGGATACGGAGCTTCCTGCATCGCTCTCCTCCACGGTGAATTCGGCAGGCAGCGCGCTTTCCACCGTCACGCCCGTCAGCGCCGCTTCCGTGTTGTTCACATAGGTCAGCGAGTAGCGGATCTTGCCGCCCGGATACTCATAATAGCTCAGTTTGCCATTCGGGGCAGCTGTGCCGCTCTCGTCCGAGTCTGTGGTGGCACCGCCGACGAGGTCCGTGGGTTTGGACAGTTCTGTGTAGGTGTTGAAAACCCACTGCAAGGGCGGGGTGCCGCCGTTGGCCAGCAGGATATCCCGCTTGCTGTTGCCGCTGAAGCGGCCTGTGCCCAGGCGGTGCGGATTCGCCACACCCGTGGCCAGCCCGGTCTGGGTAAACTGCAGAGACGGCATGAAATTGAGCGCATTCAGCTTCGGGTTCAGCCGGATGGCGCGCACCCCCGCAGGCATTTGCGTGGCGGTGTCTTCAAAATGGCTGGTCATCACAATCTCCGGAAAACGGTCGCCGGTCAGATCCTGCAAAATCACGTGGGATCGGAAGGGAGTCGTGGAGGAGGCCACAGGGCCTGCGCCTACGCGGTGAAGACCGTGCGCCCAGAGCGGGCTGGCACCCCGGCCTTCAAAAAGCTGCCAGAACTGATGGTCCCGCATTTCATTGGGCCCTCCCTGCACACTGGCGCTGCCGAAGAAGTGCAGCGTGATCACGGCATCTGCACGGCCGTCGCCCGTTACATCGCCCACTGCCAGGGACTCCGCAGGAAGGGTGCCCAGGGCATACCCCGTGTCTGTCCGCTGCGGGCGCTGGCTTTCCTCCCCGACCGCATCCCCGACCAGCGAGCCAATGCCGCTGTTCTGGATGAGCACGATCTCCCGGTTCGTGGCGTCTGCCATGATCACGTCTCCCCACCCGTCACCCGTGGCATCGCCGACTCCCATGGGGCCTGCGACCGTTGGGGAAGACAGCCGGGTGTAGTTGGACGCGTTCAGGTTGAACATGGAGTTGTTGAGAAGCCAGGCCACTCTCAGTTCCGTTCCCCCAGAGCCGTTGTCTCCGGTACCTGCGATGACGATCTCCGGTTTGCCCTCTTGGGTAAGATCCCCCACGGCACATTGCAGGACGTTGCTGATGCCCGTCGTGGCCATGCCCGCTGGAATGTTTTCCAGGAAGGTCAGGTGGCCGTCCACCACACCGCCGTT
>DASWXG010000086.1:0-4021 GCA_036405615.1 Prosthecobacter sp.
CATTCCCTCCGGCAGGCGCCCCTTGCGCAGACCATACACAAAACGGTTCTCCACATAGATGCCCGTCAGGTCGCCATGATTGGAGGGAACACCAAAGTGATAGTCGAAACCAATGTCCAAAGGACCCGGCGAAAGCTCAGCAGAATAATCTGTCTTCCACACCGGCGACTCATCGGCCTTGCCGTAGCCCAGGTGCCATTTGCCCACCGCAGCCGTGTTGTACCCATGCTTCTTGAGCAGGGAGGCCAGGGTCAGACGGTCCGTTTCAATATGCAGCGGAGAGAAGGTGCCCAGCACGCCGCTTTTCTCAGACGTGCGCCAGCAATAACGGCCCGTCATCAATGAATAGCGGGTGGGAGAGCATACTGAGGAAGTCGTGTTGGCGTCAGTGAACCTCCGTCCTTCCCGGGCCAGGCGGTCCAGATGAGGCGTGCGGATGAGCCTGCCATCCGCCCCGTAACAACCCAGGCTGCCATAACCAAAATCATCCGCCAGGATGAGCACGATGTTAGGTTTCTCAGCTGCCTGTGCAGCGACAGCAAGGAACAGGAGACAAAGAGCAGGCAGCCATTTCATGAGGCCGGTAGAAACGTCAGCCCCGCCGGTTCATAGCAGCAATTCCACAACAAAAAGCCCCGGTCTGCCAGAGAGCAGACCGGGGCTGGAATGGAATTAACCAGAAGAAGGCGGCAGAAGAACGGCCGCCCACCGCCAAAGGCATCAGACGATTTCCACGCCTGGCACCTTGATGCCGGGGATGGCGACCGGGTAACCACCTTCGGCATCCGGCTTGACCGGAGGCTCGGTCTCAGCGGTCACGATGGCTGGCATGTGCTGCACCTTGGAATTGAAGGCTTCGTCCCACTTGATCTCCTTGCCGGAGTAGGTGGCCATGCGGCCGAGGACGGCAGTCATGGTGGACTCAGCACCGTAGTAGGCGTTGTTCAGCGGCTTGTTGTCGCGGACAGCGGCCTGCAGCAGGTCGTGCTCGGTCTGGTATGGATCAGGATCGCTGGTGCGGCGGCCTTTTTTGCCACCTTCTTCGGCAGCAGCGCCGGAACCCGGACGATACTTCCAGATGACGTTGCCTTTGTGATCCACGGCGTAGCAGTTGGGCTTGTTGTCCAGGTAGATCTTGCCCTTGGTACCAGTGAATTCTTCGCGCACAGCGTTGTAGACGCCAGACTGGTGGCGGCACTGGCTGTTGATGCGCACGCCGTTCTCATAGGTGAACTCCACGTAGTGGTGGTCGAAGATCTGGCCGAACTTCTTGTCCACGCGCTGCTCACGGCCGCCCATCCCCTGGGCGCTGACCGGGTGGCCGCCGATGAACCAGTTGGCCACGTCAATGTTGTGGATGTGCTGTTCGTTGATGTGGTCACCGCACAGCCAGGTGAAGAAGTACCAGTTGTTGATCTGGTACATCAGCTCGGACTGGCCGGGCTGCTTGTCGCGGAACCAGATGCCACCGCCGTTCCAGTAAACCTGGCCGCCGGTGATGTCGCCGATGATGTTCTGCTCCTTCACCTGCTTCAGGGCTTCCAGGTAGCAGTTCTGGTAGCGGCGCTGGAGGCCGACCACCACCTTGAGATTCTTCTCATCAGCCACCTTGGCCATTTCGATCACCTTGCGCACGCCGGGGGCGTCCACAGCCACGGGCTTCTCCATGAAGATGTGCTTGCCTGCATTCACAGCAGCTTCGAAGTGATACGGGCGGAAGCCTGGAGGCGTGGTGAGGATCACCAGATCGCAGGAGTCGATGACCTTCTTATAACCGTCCAGACCGCCGAAGATGCGGGAGTCTTCCACTTCCACTTTCTGCGCATGCTTGGTGCGCAGGTTGGAGAGGGCGCCTTCAGCCTTTTCCTTGAAGGCATCTGCCACGGCGTGAAGAACCACGCCTTCCTGCTTGGTGCTCAGGGCCTGGTTGGCTGCGCCAGAACCACGGCCGCCGGTGCCGATCAGGCCGACCTTGATACGGTCGCTGCCTGCCACGTTGGCAGACTGGGCGATGGTAAGTCCGCTGCTGGCCACGGTGGCAACCGTGGCGGAGGCGGCGGTTTTGCCGATGAAGTCACGGCGGGTTGTGGAGGGTGTTTCAGTGTTCATGGTTTGATTCAATGCTCTCAGACAGAATGGGACAGCTTGTTTGAAAAAGAACGCATCAGGCGTTCCAGGCTTTCTTGATCACCTCAATGCCTTCCAGATACACCTGGTCGGGAGACGGGAAGAAATCGCGCCAGACACGGGTGGCAGCAGCCAGGTCAGGCAGGGAACCGCCGAAGGCCTCGATGGTCATCCAGCCGTCGTAACCCAAGGACTTCAGTTTCTGGATCTGTTCAGGAATGTTGATGTGGCCACGGCCAGGGGTGCCGCGATCGTTCTCAGAGATGTGTACGTGGAACAGCTTGCCGGAATTGTACACGGTCTCGATGGCTCCGAAGGGGCACTTCTCCTCGATGTTCGCGTGGAAGGTGTCATACATCGTGCCGAAGTTGGCGTGGTTCACACGCTTCGCGTAGCTTGCAGCCTGCTCCATGGTGTTGAGCAGGTGGGATTCAAAGCGGTTCAGGGCCTCGATGGCGCATTTCACACCGGCAGCCTCGGCCACAGGGGAAATGGCGCGGTGCACCTCGGCGGCATGCTCCAGTTCCTCTTCCGTGGGGAACTTGCCGGTAAACTGGCCAAGCACCTGGTAGTACGGGCCGCACAGCACCTGCACCCCAGCGTTGTGGGCGCATTCAAAAACACGCTTGAGATGATCAATCGCCCCCTGGCGGTTGGCAGCCACCGGGCTGATGGCGTTGTGCGCCTCGTCCGGCAGCACGGTCACAGCGGTGGCTTCCAGGCCGTTGTCCTTCAGCACCCGGCCGATGGTGGAGAAGTGAGCCGGATTGCTCACATCGAAAATCGGGATCTCGACGCCATCATAACCGGCGGCCTTGAGTTTTTCGACAACGGGAAAGTTTTCTTCGGTCACATGACCGGTCCAGAGGAGGAGGTTGAAGCCAATTTTCATGAATGGGGGCCGCAGACTAGAAAAGCGCCGGGGAAACCGCAAGATTTGCTTTCCGGCGATTTTGGGCTGCGGGCAGAGAAGAACGCAGTCACAGGCATCAAGGTTTCAGGTTGAACATGCGAAGGCAAAAACCATACTCAGCATGTCACGCTGTTTCTCAAATCCTGACCTTCCAATGATCCACGTCGCCCGCCTCCTGCCCCTTGCCGCCGTCTGCTCCCTGCTGGCCTCCTGCCAGAATGGCCAGAATCCCTTTGGCCAGAAATCCTCCGGCGGCAGCGATCCGTACGTCTCCAACTACGGTAACGACGGCGGCTACAATCCCTACCCGGGCCAGAGCGGCTACGCCCAGGGCGGTGGCGGCAGCAGCTACTCCGCGCCTACCTACACACCCCCACCTGCCCCGGCAGAGGCTGATCCGTACGCTTTCAGCGCCCCAAGTTCCACGCCCAAAACGTCCACATCTTCCGGTCGCAGCAGTTCTGGCAGCAGCAAGAAGACCGCCTCCTCCTCCCGCCCGAAATCCTCTACCAAGAGCACGGCCAAAAAATCTGGCGGCAGCTACAAGGTGGCCAAGGGTGACACCCTTTATGGCATTGCCCGCAAGCGCGGCACCACCGTCGCCAAGATCAAGTCTGCCAACGGTCTGTCTTCCGACATGATCCGCCCCGGCCAGTCCCTGAAAATCCCCTGATCCGAGTTCTGGGCCCATTCCATACAAAAGGTGAACGTGGAATGGCGAAGGACGCCGGACTCTGCATTCCGTTTCTCTGCCATTCCACCCGCACCCCGCCATGGAAACCACATCTGAACCGTCAGCCGCCCCCCTCCCTCCGCCGCAGCAACCTGCTCCGGCGCGCAAACCCGGCCTCAGCGCCGGCAAGATTGTCCTCATTCTCGTCGGAGTTTTTGTCCTTGGTTGCGGCATTGCCGCAGCCACCACCGTCTGGTGGGTGAAACGAAACATCTATGCTTCGCCCATCCAGCCGGTCCAGTTGACCG
>DASWXG010000087.1:0-5410 GCA_036405615.1 Prosthecobacter sp.
ATGCGCTCCTGGCATGCCGAGTATGTCGCAGGCCACTGCAATGAGGCGCAGTCGGCCTATTGGAAACCCAAGGCTCCCGAGGAGCTGTATGAAATCGACAAGGATGTTTTTGAAATCACCAATCTGGCGGCTGATGCGGCCGAGGCGGAGAGGATGAAGCGTATGCGCGCCGTCTTGCGCGAGGAGATGCTGGCGGCTCGAGACACGGCCTTCATCCCTGAAGGCATGTATGAACGTCTGGCGGGCAAAGGCACTCTCTATGAGTACGCTCAAAGCCCCGCGTATCCTTTGGAGCGCCTGATAGACCTGGCGAATGCTGCCTGCTCCCGCGATGTCGCGCAGCTTCCCCGTCTGCAAGAAGGACTTTCTGATGCCAACCCTCTGCTGCGCTACTGGGCGGCCACAGGGTGTCTTGTGCTGCAAGACAAAGCCGCCCCGGCCAAAGAGGCCCTTCAGCTTCTCCTGAAGGATGAGGTTGCCGATGTTCGCGTGGTGGCGGCGGAATCCCTGGCCTGGCTGGGTGAGAAGGACGCTGCCCTGGCCGTGCTGAAAGAGGTTGCCAACAAGGGCTCGTCGTATGAAGCCCTGGCAGCCTTGAACAGCATTGATTTTCTCCATGAGTCCAGGCGGATCAGCCTGGAAGAAGCCCGCTCGGCTGTGAGAAACCTGAACATGAAGGAGCCGAACGACCGCATCCCCCGCTACCTGCTTTCCAACCCATGAGTGTTTTTTCAAAATGGATCATCCTTGTCCTGGCTGTCTGCCTGCCGCTGCAGGCACGGGCGGAAAGGCCTAACGTCATCCTCATCATGGCGGATGATTTCGGTTATGAATGTGTGACGGCCAATGGCGGTGAGTCCTACCGGACGCCGAACCTGGATCGTCTCGCGGCAGAAGGGATGCGCTTTGAGCAATGCCATGTTCAGCCGCTGTGCACACCCACGCGGGTGCAGTTGATGACCGGGCGCTACAATGTGCGCAACTACCTGAACTTTGGCACTCTGCCGGAGCAAGAAAGGACGTTTGGCCATGTCTTCAAGGAGGCAGGCTATGCCACCGGCATCTGCGGCAAGTGGCAGCTCGGCCAGGGCAGGGAACTGCCCCAGCACTTCGGGTTTGAAGAATCCTTTCTCTGGCAGCACACACGCAGGCCGCCGCGTTACGCCAACCCCGGCCTGGAGCACAACGGCCGTGAACTGGACTACTCCAAGGGCGAATACGGTCCCGATCTCGTGAATGACTTCGCGCTCGATTTCATCAGCCGTCACAAGCAGGAGCCTTTCTTCCTCTACTACCCGCTGATGCTCACGCACGATCCCTTTCAGCCCACACCGGACAGCGATGGCTGGGACCCCAAACGGACAGGCGAAAAAGGGCTTCAATACAGCAAGCACTTCGCTCACATGACGGCTTACATGGACAAGCTGGTCGGCAAACTCGTGGCGAAGGTGGACGAACTCGGTCTCCGCAAAAACACGCTCATCGTGTTCCTGGGAGACAATGGCACCTCGCCCAAGATCACCAGCCGGTTCAAGGGGGCTGATTATCCCGGAGGCAAGGGCAGCACCACTGCACGGGGCACCCATGTGCCTTTGATCGTGAACTGGCCCGGGCAGGTGGTGCCGGGCAAGACCAATGAAGATCTCATCAGCAGTACTGATGTCCTTCCCACATTGTGCTTGGCTGCGGGGCTGGCAGTGCCCGACAAAGTGGATGGCGTCAGTTTCTGGCCGCAGTTGCAAGGGCAGGCCGGAACTCCCCGGGAATGGCTCTACGGCTGGTATTCTCCACGGCAAAAGGCCGACATGACGGTGCGGGAGTACGCTTTCGACAGCCGTTACAAGCTTTACAAGACCGGACGGTTCTACGACCTCGTGGCCGATCCCGATGAGAAAGCGCCGCTGGACGTCACCAAAGCTCCTGCGGATGCCATTGCCACCAAGGGCAGGCTGCAGACAGTGCTGGACCAGTTCAGCCAGGCGAGACCGGCCGAACTGGACCGGGAATTTGAAAATCAGACGGCTGGGGCAAAGGCTCGACGCAAAAAGGCGGCAGGGAACGAATAACGCTCAGCCTCAATAGCATGGATGAATGTTTGTCTATTTGCTTGACTGCGCAAATAGACATTGGTTTAGAGGGCGCGTGCTTTCTGTCCTCATCGTGATTGCGGTTTTCGTGGTCGCCTATTCCAACGGTGCCAACGCCAATTTTAAAGGCGTTGCCTCGCTGTTTGGCAGCGGCACCACGGGGTACCGGACTGCGGTGAACTGGGCCGCCCTGACCACCGCAGCCGGGGCAGTGTGCGCAATGTTCCTTGCCGCTCATCTCATCAAGGCTTTTTCAGGCAAAGGATTGGTGGCGGATGCGTTGCTGGCAGACCCCGCTTTTTTCCTGTCTGTGGCCATCGGCGCGGCGCTGACCGGCAGTCTGGCCACCTGGCTTGGGTTCCCAGTTTCGACGACTCACGCCCTGACGGGCGCTCTGGTCGGTGCGGGATTGGTGGCCAGTCCGCAAGGCGTAGATTTCAGCCACCTCTGGAAAACGTTTGCCGTGCCGCTGCTGTTTGGCCCGGTGGTGGCCATCCTTCTCGGCACCGTTCTCTACGTCGTCTTGCGGTCGCTGAAACTGGCTCCGGATCACCGCACCCGGACTTTGGACACGCTTCACTTCATCAGCGCCGGGGCGGTCTGTTTTGCGCGTGGTATGAATGACACGCCCAAGATGGCGGCTCTCCTGGTTGGTTTGTCCTTTGGCACCGGGCTCAACGGCATCCTGCTGGTGACGGTGGCCATGACGCTGGGCGGGCTGATCAGTGCGCGCAGGGTGGCGGAGACGCTGGCTCACAAGATCACGGACATGAATCCCGGCCAGGGTTTTGTGGCTAATCTCACGACCTCCATCCTGGTCATTGCGGGCTCCGTTTATGGTCTGCCTCTTTCTACCACTCACGTGTCAGTGGGGGGACTGCTGGGCATCGGCATCGTCACCCGCCGGGCGCGCTGGCGCACCGTCATCCCCGTGTTGCTGGCCTGGCTCACCACCCTGCCGTGTGCGGCTGCCGTGGCCGCGCTCGCCTACTTCATCTGCCGTGCAGCCGCCGCCTGAAGCTGTCCGGCTTTTCCTTTTCCGATTCTCTCCCGAGACCTCAACATGAAAAAGACGCTCAGCCTCCTGCTGCTCCTGGCAGCCTCCTCCCTTCACGCCACGCCGACCGGCTTGAACAACATCCCGACGGCAGACACCGTGCCGCATCGCACGGTCGCCATCCAGGCGTTCAGCAGCTTTGGCGGAGCCAACCAGTTTGCCACCGCAGGCCCGGGCCAGCACTCGTTCTGGATGGGTTTCAAGACCGGCTGGGAGTTTGGTCCTGCCCATCTGGAGTGGGGTCTGGACAGCCCCCTGGGTTCTGACAAAAGCGGTCCTCTGTTCTTCCAGACCAAGCTCGGCTTCAAGCCCTGGGAAGACGGCGCGTTCGCCATTGGCGTGGCTGGTGTGGCCCTCACGGACATTGACCGTGCCGGCGATCCCTTCACCTATGCCATGCTGGCGCATGACTTCCACTTTGCCCGCTTCCATCTCGGTTACGGCTTGCAGACCAATGGCAACAGCCTGCTGGTGGGCGTGGACCGCACCTGGAAGGTTTTTGACCGCGACTTCAACCTGAACGCTGACCTCGTGCAGACCCGCGACCAGGAAGCCTGGCTGCCTTCCGTGGGTGCCAAGTACGGCCTGACCAAGCACATCGTGCTGGAAACCTGGGCCAACTTCCCTGACGAAGGTTCTGTGAGCTTCATCGCCAAACTGAACTTTGTCTTCAAGTTCTGATCCTCTCCTGACCGTATCTAACCCCTCGACTCCATCCATGAAACCCGTTCTCTCCATCCTCGCCCTGGCGGCCCTTCTGGTGCCGGCCGTGCGCGCTGAAATCGGCATCATCAGCCCTGCTGAAGCCAAAGCCCTCATCGAAAGCGCGGATGCTTCCAAGCGCCCCATCGTGCTCGACACCCGCGGCGGCTACAAAGACTATTTCCGCGGCCATCTGCCGACTGCCCACCACATCAATTTCGACACTCTGCGCGGCACCAATGAGGGCGTGCCTGTGCAGTATCTGCCGGAAGAAATCACCCGCGCTCTGCTGGTGCGCGCCGGTGCTGACAAAGACCGCACCCACATCGTCTATGCGACGGGTGACGTGCTGCCCAATGATGAAATCCTGAGCGCCAGCATGGTCGTACACGTGCTGGAAAAAGAAGGCATCAAGGACATCCGCATTCTGGATGGCGGCCTTCCTGGCTGGAAGAAGGAAGGCTTTGCGCCTACCCAGGAATACTTTGGCAATCCCAAAGGCGACCTGCCCAAGAAAGGCAGTCCAGAAATCGCCGCCGACATTGACGATGTGCTGGCCGAGAAGCATAAAAAAGATGTCATCCTGGTGGATGCCCGCCCGCTGAACGAATTCGTCGGTGAAGATGAAGTGTGGCTGCGCAAAGGCCACATCCCCGGTGCTGTCAGCTTCCATTGGGCGCGCCTCATGGAGAAGGACAACACCCACAAGTTCAAGCCTTTCGCCGAAGTGAAAGCCGAGCTCGAGAAGGCTGGCATCACCCCGGACAAAAAGATTATCTGCTACTGCGGAACCTCCCGCGAAGGCAGCCTCGTCCGCTTCTACCTGAAGTATGTGGCGGGTTATCCTGATGTCCGTCTTTATGAGGGCGCCTGGAAGGAATATGTCTGGCTGAAGAACAAGTCCCTGCCTGCCGACACCTCGGCACCGGTGGCGAAGTAAGCTTCAGTTTGTCAGGGCTACCGGCGGACGGCATCACGGGCTGTCCGCCGGTTTTTTTTATCGTTTCACCAAGGCCACAACCAGAGGAGCGCGCCGCCCCCGAGGAGCGCCAGGACAAAGGCCACCGCAGTCCTCCACAGCAGTTCCTTGCTCCCAAGCATGGCCACCGTCGCCAGTTTGAAGAGGAAATTGGCCATGGCCGCCAGCAGGATGGAATGCCAGGCCAGCCGGGTGCTCACGCCTCCGCCAGCCGCCAGCTGGGAAGTGGAAAGGGTGATGGCATCCATGTCAGTCAGACCGGAAATGATGCTGACCGCATACAGGCCGGTTTCGCCAAAACGGTTTTTGGCCTCGGCAACCCCCAGCAGCACAAGGGCGTAGAGAGCGCTGAAAAACAGGGCGGATTTGAACTCCGCCGGATTCTTCTGATCGGACATTTCCGCCTTGGTTTTCCGGCTTTGCCAATAAAGCCCGAAGGCGATCAGCAGGCACCAGCCCAGCATGATGCCCAGCGGCTGTGCCAGGGAGACGAACACACCGGAAGCGACTACGCCGATCTCGACCAGCACACGCACCAGCGAGATGCAGGAGGCGATCATGATCACCAGCGCACCCAGCGGTGCG
>DASWXG010000088.1:0-6174 GCA_036405615.1 Prosthecobacter sp.
CACGCCGCGTGAGCGGTCCACCTGCTCTTCCTTGAGCTGGTGATACATCCCGTCCCGCGGGCTCATGCAACCAAGCTGATGATAGCCGCTGAAAACCTCCGTGGCACCGCTGCCTGCATCCGAAGGATCAATGGCGACGATGACCGTCATGAAGGATTCAGGGAATCCTTCCCAGGAGATGTAATCCTGGTGCATGTCATAGCCTTTGGCACCTGGCGGTTTGAAAATGAGCTTGTCCTTGAAAAGAAAGGCCTGCTCGCCGTAGAGCTGGCCAGCCATTTCCAATAGTTCCGGTGCACGGGCGATGCGTTCGCAGACAGGGCTGATGTCAATGACGGGATCAAAGCAGTCAAAGCGGCACTCTCCGGTCTCCACATTGTCCTGCCAGCGGCAGCGGATGTTGTTGGAGTCCATGAGGGAGGCCAGTGACAGCAGCCGTTCGGCCTCATCCTGAAGGGCCAGAGCCTCCTCAGTGAAGACACCACGCGCTGTTACGTAGCCGTCACGGTGATAAGCTGAAATTTGATCTGGGGTCAGGGGCATGGCGATAGGAAAACAGGCATTTTCGGCAGACGCGAAAACGGCGGCTGGCTGCCATCATTGCAACCAGCCGCCATCGACGCCTCATCAACAAAAAATCAGAACTTCACACCGGCACGAAGGCCGAAAGTGATCGGGGCACCGCTCTCACCCACGGCACCCGAAGGGGCAAACGCGTAAGAGAAGGCGATCGGAATGTACTCGGTGTCAAAAGCGTTGTTCACGTACGCTTCGGCGAACCATTTCTTGCCCTTCACGCCGAGGCGGAAGTTGGCAATGGTGTAGGCATCCTGGGCGAAGGTGTTCTGGGCATTGTAGTTGAAGGAGCCGATGAACTGCACGTCAGCGCGGGCATAGATGTTCAGGTTCGGTGTCACCGGCAGATCCAGGACGGTGCCAAAGGTCACGTTGTAGTCCGGTGCATACTGCAGAGTTTTTCCGGCAAGATTGACGCCGCCGTCGCGCGAGCCTGAAAGGAACTGGGTGTCCTGCCAGCTGGCGCTGCCGAAAACGGAAATGCCGGGGGTGATGTCGTAGGCGAGATCAAGTTCAATTCCCTGGGAGGTCGCATCGCCCGCATTGGCGATGAAGAACTGTCCGCCTCCGAGAGGCTGGTTCAGCTGGAGGTCGCTCCAGTCCGTGTAGAAGGCGGCGAGGCCAAAACGGAGGTCGCCTTCAAGCGCGCGTCCCTTGACACCGATCTCGTAATTCCAGCTCTGCTCTTCCTCATAAGAGGCCGGGCCCTGGGGATTGAAACCGCCCGCCTTGTAACCACCCGCAAAGCTGAAGTAGGTGAGCAGGTCCGGGGTGATGCGATAGGAAATGGCCGCCTGGGGAGTGACCTGGCTGAAGCTGCGATCCACGCCCAGATCAGCGCCTGGAGCCACCACCGGCTGGGTAAAAGTGGTGAGACCGGCTTCCTTGTCTTCATAGTCCCAGCGAAGGCCGGCGGTGACATCCAGACGATCCCAGAACGTCAGCGTTCCTTGCAAATAAGTGCCCACGCCCTTGTCTTCCAGGTCGGCCGTGGAACCGCTGCGAAGGGTGCCTGGAATCGGAGAGATCGGCGGGTTCAGATCATTGTAGGCGAACTGTTCGTAGTCTGCGTAGAACAGGAACAGCCCTGCCTGCCAGCTGAGCTTGATCTCATCATTGAGCGTGATGGGGGCATCCGTTGGGCTGGAGAAACGGAACTCCTGAGTCCAGGTGCGCATTTTCTCAGTGTTGTAGCGCGTCGCCAGCGGGAACGGACCGTAGTCCAGGTCCGTGGCATCCGTGGTTTCCCACCAAACAAAACCCGTGATGGAGGAGAAATCAAAACCGTCGCCGTGATAGGTCACCTGAAGGGTCGGCATCAGCACATCTCGCTCCACATAGCCGAGATTGTCACGGGAAGACTGGCGGGGATTGCGGCGCAGCGCGGCCAGATCGTTCAGCGCATAGTCGCCGTCTCTGGACGTTTCACCAGCAAGGATGAACCGCACCTCAAGGTCCTCGCTGGGAGTCCAGAGGAACTGGCCTTTGCCAAACCAGGCGCTGCGGTTGTCAATGTCCGTACCGGACACCGTGTCATTGGTGTAGCCGTCGCGCTCGCTGTAGCCGCCGGCAAAGCTGAAACCGAGCTGGTCCTGGATGAGCGGACCAGAGACGCGACCACGGAAGTCATAGTAGTTGTAGTTGCCGAAGGTGGACTCCAGTTCACCACCCCAGGTGGTCAGCGAAGGTCGGCGGCTGGTGATGTTGATCAGACCGCCCACGGTGTTGCGCCCAAAAAGTGCTCCCTGAGGTCCGCGGATGAAATCAATCTGCTCCACGTCCAGCAATTCCAGGCTGGAAGAGTTGCCGTTGAACTGGGGCACACCGTCAAAGAAAGTCGTCACGCCGGGGTTCAGGGGAGAACCGGCAATCCCGCGAAAGAAAGGATTGCTCAGCTTGCGAGCGCTGAACTGGTTGACGAACGTGTTGGGAGCGTAAAGCGCAGCATCCTTGATGTTGCGGGTGGCGTTCAGGTTGACCACATCACCGCTGACCACGGTCGCACTCAACGGCAGGCGCAGCAGATCTTTGCCCAGTTTGGGAGCGGACACCACCACCTCCGGCAGGGACTCAGGCGCAGAAGCATCCTTCTTTTGTTCCGGGGCGGGTTCCTGGGCAAAACTCAGGGGCGTAAGAGAGGCTGACAACAGTCCGAAAACGGCAGCGGCGCGGTTTCTCAAGGGCGGGAGCGGGAGCATGGGCGGTCCGTATTGGCTAATTTGCGCAAAAGCGCAAATACAAACCCGCAAGACGGACAACATCTTTCTCTTTTTCCGAAAAAAGGTGTAGCCAGATTTTCAAGGAAACCGATACCGGACTTCACTTAGAAGCAGAGTCACCCACTCCGTCGGAACAGAATCGCCCTTCACAAAAACCCGCATTCCCAAAACCCGAGGCCTCTCCGAGGAAGTCCTGCCGGGCTGACAGCTCACTCTTCGTCAATCTTGTCCAAATGAAACTGGCAGCAGCCGAGATCCAAAGTCTGGGTTCCGGCTTTCATGCGGGAACGAAAAGCCTCCGCGAGGGAATAGACACGCTGCTGGCTATGTTTTTCCACTTCGATCAAGCCTGCTTCGCGCAAGACTCGCAGATGTTTGGAGGCATTGTAAGGGGTCGCGGACAGCTCTTCACAGAGATCGTTCACGCAGCGGGGCCCGCCCAGCAGGGCACGCACGAGGGCAAACCGGGTGGGTTCACCCAAGGCCCGCATGGCGGTAAGGCAGTCAAAATGGACACGGCGGCTGCGGGGCATGACGGACGGTGGCTCATTCCCCTCGCGTGTGCAAGATCCACCTGAGGCGGGGCTTGGGTCCTGGCGAATCAGTTTCCCGAAGTCCCCGAGTCTGTTTT
Organism: Prosthecobacter sp.; assembly: GCA_036405615.1. GTDB lineage: Bacteria > Verrucomicrobiota > Verrucomicrobiia > Verrucomicrobiales > Verrucomicrobiaceae > Prosthecobacter. Next base: position 3,427 of record DASWXG010000088.1, read on the forward strand.
CAGAGGAAGGGTTGGTTGTTTGCGAAACCGGTTCCAATGATCCAAGGCCCCCCACGAGATATAAGTGAGAATGTAGCTGACCGGTGCCAGAGCCGCCCCGAAAAACACACCTCCCAAAAACATAGCCTTGGCAAACTGGATGCCTTTGGACAGCGTTTCGTGTCCCTCCACAACCGCCACTGCGGCAGCGGTGGGATCTCCAAACTGCTGAAGGATCCAGTTGCCGATCCAGTTTTCCAGCAGGGCGATGGGGGCCAGCGTTGCCGGATTGCTCAGCCAGCAGAGTGCAATCGCAATGGGGATGTTGACCCGGAAAACAGCCGCCAAAATGGCTGCTGTGGGCATCTGGATGGGCAGTAACTGAACGGTGACAAACATGCCCACCGCCATGCCTCCGGAGAGGGTGTGCTGGGTTGGCTTCCAGACGCGCTTGTCCAGGAAGTGACGCGCAAACCAGCGCATGAGGGGGCTCGCCTTCAGCTTCCGGGGATGCTTGAAGAAGCGATAGGTCTTGAAGACGGACCGGCGGAACCAGCCTCTGGCGAAATCTACCATCAGAAAAGGGGATCAATGTTTGGCGGCGGCGGCATAGACCAGCAAGGCAGCGCCAAGAAGGATACGATACACAGCAAAGCCGTTGAACGTGTGGCTTTGAACAAAACGAATGAGCCACTTGACCACCACAAAGGCAGAAAGGGCGCTGACCAAGGTCCCCAGGGCCACCATGCCCCAGTCTTCCCCGCCCACCCCATGGTCTTTAATTTCAGAGACAATCTTCAGGCCTCCGGCAGCCATGAGGGTGGGAATCCCCAACAAAAAGGAAAACTCGGTGGCGGCCGGGCGGGCGATGCCAAAGGCCATGGCCATCAGGATGCTGGCACCGGAGCGGGAGGTACCGGGGAACACCGCAGCGAGCAATTGGGCAGCCGCGACGGCCACCACTACGGTCCAGGTAATATCGGCCACACCGGGCTTGCCTTTGTAAGCCCGTTCCAGCCACAGGATGACAATGCCACCGATCAAGGTAGCCCAGGCCACAGGGGCGACTGTTTCGGGCAGTTCCACATCCATCTTTTTGATGATGAGGCCACCAGCTGCCGTCAGCAGGAATGCCGCTGCCAGCTTGGCCAGATACGTTTGCGTCTCCCGGCTGCTCAAGGTTGCCGCCATCTGCCTGACACGCTGGGCAAAGACAGCCAGCACCGCCAGCACGGCTCCGCTCTGAATGACGACGTTGAACAAATCGCTCTTGGCAGGCAGCCAGCCCAGGGTCTGCGGGATGAGCAAGTGCCCTGTAGAAGAGATGGGCAGGAACTCCGTGACACCCTCAATGATGCCAAGCAGAATAACAGAAAGCCAGTCAGGCATACAAAGGGGGGAAAGAGACAGGACAGGGAACAAGCCTTTCCTCGTCGAGAACGCCTCAGGCGTGAAGAAGGGGAAATGGAGGGGAGGATTTACGGGCCAAAGCCCCCGAATGCAAGCCCTCTGGCGGGCGAAAGGCAACAATACCGTCACGACGGGGCATGCCAGAACCATAGAATTTCCACCGATTGACAGAGGGAGGCTTGCTGATACCCTGCCAGCAAATAACGAACGCTCTCCCGGCAGTTTGGTCATAGTGTGCCACGCCCACCGTCGCTGACGCAGAGTGTTTCCTAGCTGGCGACACCCGCCGCCTGCCCCCAAGTCTCTCTTTCATGCCCTTCCTTCCCCCCGTATCAAACTTCATCTCAGCAAGAACGCTGACAATGTTCCTGACCGTTTGCGGTTTGTCCCTTATGCTGACCTCGTGCGGAGAAGCCCGCCGGCTGAAAGCGGAAATCCAATCGATCAACAGCCAGGAAGCAGAAATCAAGAAACAGATCTCCGCCTACGACCAGCACATCGACTACTACCGCAAAACTGTGCCGGGCGGGCTCAACATCGCTGGCACCACCGACCCTGCCTATGCCCAGCTGGCGGAAATCCAGGGAAGACTGGATGCTGAAACTGAAATGCTCACGACTCAAGTGGCGAGCCTCCATGCCCACCTGAACTTGCTGCGCGAAGAATGCGCCCAGGAGCACCAGCTCAACGACACCAAGTAATTTTCACCTCATATGGGATCCGTTCTAGGAACACTTTTTGGACTCGCCATCATTGCGGCGGCGTTTGGCTGGTACATCAAACAGGATGAAGAGCAGGCGCGCTTGGCAGAGATCTCCGCCAAAACCCAACTCACACGGGCAGCCACGACCCTTGCTGAAAAGGAACTGCAGCACGGTACGCTGAAAAAGAACTACGACATCCAGAGAAAGATCTACGATTCCAACCAGAAGATCCAGGAACTGCGCTCTGTCGTTAAAGAACTTGAAGAGACCATCGCCACCCAGCGGCAGGCGTATCAGGGCATTGTCGAATCCCGGCGCAACAACGTTCGCGGTCAGGTGATTGAGCACCTGGTGCTCGGAGACGGCACCGAGTACCGCAACGCCAAGATCATGAATTTTGACGACACCTACCTGAGCCTTCTGACAGAGCAAGGGGTCATGAAGGTGAAGGCCCGCGACCTTCCGGAACATCTGAAGGAGTTTTTCCGTCTGGATCTGATCCAGCCCGAATATCAGCTCGCAGCCGCTCCATTTTCCAGCGGGTCCCCTGAAAGCGCTGCTTCGGCTTCCGCCGGTCACTTTGTCTATACCGCCACCACCTCCTGGGGTGCCGCGACAGGCTCGTCTTCGGACAAGCAAAAGGAACTGACAGACA
>DASWXG010000089.1:0-7008 GCA_036405615.1 Prosthecobacter sp.
CATGACCCGGCATCGGACCATGAGGCTTTTGAGTTGAGTCTGGCCAGCTAAAGAGCGATGCAAATCACCCAAGCTCCGCGATCGCTTCCTCGAAGGCTTCGGCCATGACGGCGATGCCTTCTTCGAGGGCGTCTTGGGGGATGGTGAGGGGCGGGCAGATCTTGACGGTCTGGCCCCAGGCACCAACGGGTGCGAAGAAGAGCAGGCCCTTCTGATAGCAGAGTTCGATGACGCGGTGGGCGAGATCGTGGTCCGGCTGTTTGGTGCCTTTTTTCACGGTCTGGATGCCGGCCACGAGGCCTGCGCAAGTGACGTTGCCGATGTAAGCCGGGTGCTTGGCCTGGATGGCTTTGCAACCTGCCAGCAAGACGGATTCCAGACGGGCGGCGTTGCCGGTGAGGTCTTCGCTGAGGATCTTGCGGATGTTCGCCAGAGCAGCGGCACAACAGACGGGGTTGCCGGTATGCGTGCTGGTCATCGAACCCGGAGGGAACTGGTCCATAATGTCCTCACGGCCGATGACGGCGCTGAGCGGAAGCGAGGAAGAAATGCCCTTGCCGCAGCAGATGAGGTCAGGCACCACGCCATAGTGCTCAAAGGCCCAGAACTTGCCGGTGCGGCCAAAGCCCGACTGCACTTCGTCAAAGGTCAGCACCACATCATGCTCGGTGCACCAGGCGCGCAGCTTCTGGATGTACTCCACAGGTGCAAAGTCAGGGCCGACGCCCTGATAGCTTTCCATGATGACCCCGGCGATCTGGGAAGGCTTCATGCCGCTCTTTTCCACAGCTTTCAGGAAGCCGTCAAAGCTGCTGTCATCTTCCCAGTAACCGTCCGGGAACGGCACGTTGATGATGGCGGGGTCGGTGTTGACGATCCAGGTTTTCTGGCCTGCGAGACCGCCCGCCTGCTGGGACGCGAGTGTGCGGCCGTGATAACCGCGATCAAAACCAATGATGCCGATCTTCTCCCGGCCGCCAACGGCGATGCCATGGGCGCGGCTCAGCTTGATGGCGCACTCGGTAGCCTCACTGCCAGTGCTGAGGAGGAACACCTTCTTCAAAGGCTCCGGCGAAACGCTGGCAATCAGTTCGGCGAGTTCAGGACGCTCCTCGCTGGGGAACACATAGTTGTGAATCATGCCGCTGTTCACCTGGTCGATGATGGCCTGGCGCACTTCCGGGACACCGTGACCGCAGTTGGTCACCAGCACACCGCTGCTCCAGTCCAGCCAGCGGTTGCCGTATTTGTCATAAACCGAGATGTTCTCGGCACGGTCCCAGACGATGGGGGGCATGCCGCGCATGGACAGCGGTTCGTACTTGCGGCTCTTCTCAATGTGCTGGATGGAATCCGGGTGCGGCACCTGGGTGCAGATGGTCCGGTATTTCGTCGCCACATGCGGGACGGTCTTCGGTGTGAGGTCGTATTCTTTGCCCATGTAAATCGGTTGGTAATGTGTTGAAAACAGCTTGTCCTGCAAGCCGCGCGGCTGCTACGCGCAAACTGGCGCATGTGGGTATTTTTGTGATAGCGCCCTCAAACGCGGCGTTTGTGACAAATGTATCACCCACCGCCACATGCGGGCGGACGCCTTGTAAAATCAGGGATTGCCGATGGCTTATCGGGGCTGGAGAAAGCCTGCCGGATTGTCGGGCCAATACGCACCGTCCTCGATCCACTCATGCAACGCCCCGATATCACTCTCGGTTAGGCCAACATCCAGACGTGGCATCACAGAAGGATGTGTTCCGCCCGGAAGGATGGCCGTGTAGAGCAAACTGGCCTGCGGATCACCCGGAACAATGAACGCCCTGCCCCGGCGTCGCGGCGCATACACAGCACTGCGCTGAACCAGGGAAAGAGCGGCAGGCGGCTGCGCGCCCTGGTGGCATTCCAGGCAACGGGTTTCCAGGACAGGTTTGACGTATTTCACAAAATACTCCCCTTCCGCCAAAGCCACGACGGGGTTCTCCGGCGCTGGTTTGGATGCGCAAGCGGCGAGCAGCAAAACGGCGGCATGGGCGAGGACGAAATACTTCATTCGCCCGGGTACTAGCCCGAATCAGGCCCTGCGTGACGCCATTACTTTCGCCACAGCAGCGCCAGGAACAGAGGAAACTCCTTGCGAGCCCGGTTCTCCGCCCGTGCCCTCGGCCCAGGTTGGCTTTCTTTGTGGGAGTACCATTCCCCCAGCCCAGCCATGGAGAGACCGGCTTTGAACCCTGCCGAAGTCAGGGTTTCCAGACTGCGGTGGAAACTGACGGTGCTCTCACTGTCCGCCTTGCCCGGATGCATGGTGATGGGGATGCCCAGCGTGCTGCTGTAGGCATCCACCCGGCGGTACTGGATCTTGCGTTCCTCCTCATGGCCCCAGGACGACTGGCGCGGGATGCGGAAGGACGGATGATTCAGCACCCAGAGCATGCGCCCGCCGGGTTTCAAAACGGCCGCCGTGGCGGCAATGACGGTGTCCAGATGCTCCATGTTCTGGAGGCAGAGGATGGCCGAGGCAGCATCGAACTCACCCAACCCGGCCAGATAGGCCGCATCGCGGTCATAGTAACGGATGGGGCTGCGGCTGGCGTAGGTCCGCGCTTTCTCGATGAGGGTCGGTGCAGCATCCACACCGGTCACCCGGGCTCCTTTTTCAGAAAGGGCGCGGGAAAAGACGCCCTGGCCACACCCCAGATCCAGGATCATCTCCCCCTTCTGCGGTTTCAGCAGGGCCAGCGCCTGCGGGATTACCACGGCCTGATAGAGCTCGGACCCGCGTTCGCCGAGGATGCGGTCATACCAGTCAGCGGATTTTTCCCAGGAGGTTCCTCCCTGGCTGCGGTCCTGCCGCGGGCCAGAGCGCCCTTCCCGGGCCGGTCCCTGTGGAGGGCCGAAACGTGATGGGGTGCGGGAGCCGGTGGGCTTGCGGTGGAAGTCAGAACGCATTTTCCCTCTATCGCCCGAAGATGGCGGTGGCGCCATCGGGAAAAACAGCGGCAGGCGGATCTGCGGGAGGTCACACTTTGTCTCCCAAGATATTGCAGCCGTCCGCCGTTACCGCTAAGAGACAAAATCTCCCCATTGAATTTTTAAACATCCTCCTCCTTTTTAAGGCACCATGAAAGGCATCCTTGTTCTTATTCTCGCCGCCGCCGTGGGGTACGTCTCTTACCAATACGTTTACCCCATCATCGCGGATTCTCTGAAGTTTGAGAAACACAAACCCACTCAGGAAACCGCAGCCGCTCCCGTCAAAGAGGAGCCCAAGAAAGAGGTGGCCGTTGTTGCGCCCCCCAAGCCCGTGATGGAAGAGGCCCCCAAGCCCGTGATGGAGCCGCCAAAACCGGCCCCTGCCCCGATGGTGCCAAAGTTTGAGCCACCGAAACCCAAACCTGGCGAATTTGTGGCCCCAGAGTTCCCGACCATCGACGTGGCTACCCAGAACTGGCAGGCCATTCCGAAGTCCGCCTTCCCCCGCCAGGTGAAACTGAAGCGTGACCTGGATCTGCAGATGAAGATCGGCAACTCCACCGCCGCCACCAAAGTGAAAGCTGGCGGAGCCATTGTCGCCGTAGGCCAGGAAGGCACGGACATCCTGGTCTCCCCCACCGAAACTTCCCCGATGCGCGGCAAGGTCACTCTGGAAGACACAGACCTCAAAGACGTACTGACGGACATCTATGAGCGCTGGAAGGTCGCCCGTACGGACACCCTCCGCCGCGCCCACGAGTTCAAACTGGCCGCCGCCGAGCGCGCCAAGAATGCGCCTCCTCCCACCAAAGGCGCGACCGCCAGCGCCAGCAATGACAAGCCAACACGCGATGCCGACGGCACCTACCCACTGCTGCTCTCCAGCATGAAGTCCGGCCAGGTCACCGAGATCAAACCCGACAACATCAAGGAGTGGGGTGAACCCCAGATGAATGACGGCATCTGGACAGTGATCGTAAAATACGAAACCCAGACCATGTTCGGCAAATTCGACACCGAAGCCCAGGCCCAGATCAAAAACGGCAAGGTGGAAAAATGGATCTATACCGGATCCGGCGAAGAAGTGCCCTAACAAGGCCCTCCGGCTTTCGCCCTGCATCGCCTTTCAGGCGCATCCTCTTCAAGGGGATGCGCCTTTTTTTATGCGCAGCGTTCAAGCACTCCAGAGAACCAATTCATCGAACAGGGTGCCGGTTTCAAGAGACACGGTTGAGCACAAAACACGTCCCGCTCTCCGATCCCCACCGGCCGAGGCAGAGACCTCCTCAAACGCAGTCCCAGAAGGCGCGAGAGACGTCGGGATGGACAGTTCCGCAGGAGTTAGGGAGTGATTCGCGCACCTGCCGCCTTGATCTCTTCCAGCAGCTTTTTCGAGGCATCGTTCACTGGATTGCCCTCCACAAAGATCTGGCAATAAGGTGCCCATTCCCGGGGACCGTCATTATCCTTCTTCCACATCCGGTGCAGCGGGGTAAAGTCGGCGATCTGGTTGTTTTCCAGGAACAGGAACTGCAGATCCGTCAGCGGCTCCAACGGGGAGATGTCGGTGATCTTGTTGCCTTTTAGTGAGAGCATGGACAGCCATTTGAGTTCGCCAATGCCAGCCAGATCGCTGATCTGGTTGCCCTCCAGATACAAGGTCCAGACCTTGGGCAGTTTGAACAAGGGCTTCGCGTCCTGGATCTGGTTCCCCGCAAGATACAGGGACGTCAGGGAAATGATGCCACCCAGCGGGGAGACGTCCTTCACCTTGTTGTTGGTGAGTTCCACATATTGCAGCCCTTTGCAGGCAGCCAGGGGAGCAATGTCGGCTATCTGGTTGTTGCCCACATCCAGAAACTGCAACCGCTCCAGCCCGCTGATGGCGGCCAGGCTGGTGATCTTGTTGTCAGTCAGAGTCAGGGATGCCAGCGCGGTACATTTCTCCAGACCTGTCAGATCCGCGATGCCTAGCCCCTTGCCTTCAATGATGGAGACCGAGGCCACATCCTCTGCAGTCAGAGGCTCCTGGTTGTCGCGCTTGACAAACACCTGTTTGCGCACGGCATTTTCCAAGGCCTTGTCTTTAAAAACAGACACCGGCTTTGGAGGTGGCGGCGGAGCGGGCTTGGCTTCAGCGGGTTTCGCCGCCGGAGCGGGGGCCGGGGGAGTGGCTGGCTTGGGGTCCGTTTTAGGGGCTGCCGGTGGCGCGGCCGGTTTGGGTTCGGCTTTAGGTACCGCTGGAGTCGGCGCTGGCTTGGCGTCCGCCTTGGGCCCAGCCGGGGCGGGCGGCGGGGCCGGAGCCGGCGTTGCCGGTTTGGGTGCTACCGGCGGCTGGGCCGGAGGTCCAGGCTTGATTTCCGGCGCAGGCGTGGGGGCGGGCTTGGGCGCCTCGGCCGCAGGTTTGGCCGCATCAGCCGGCTTGGCTGGAGGCGGGCTGGCAGGCTTGGTTTCCTGGGCACGTACCGTCATCACGGCAAGCAGAAGAAACAGGGGGGCGGTCAGCTTCATGGCATCGGAATGATTTCCAAGTCCGTTTATACGGTATCGAGGGGTTGCATGTTAGTGCAAAATCGGCTCTCTCATTCTTTATGGTTAACGTCATCGTCATTCTCGAAATCGATCCCGCCCGTGTGGAGGAGTTCCTGGAAGTCATTACCTACAACGCGGCTGAATCGGTGAAGGAGCCCGGCTGCCTCCGGTTTGAGGTCAGCCGCCAGTTTGACCAGCCGAACCTTTTTGCTCTCAGCGAAAGCTACGTGGACAAAGACGCCATGGACGCCCACTACCTGACGCCGCATTTTGCCGTTTGGAAGGAAAAATCCGCCACCGGTTTTGTCGCCAAACGCTGGTCAGTGAAAGGCCCTGTGCTGGAGTAAACACCTGTGGAAGACACCTTCGGCCATCGCATTTCGTATCTGCGCGTTTCCGTTACGGACCGCTGCAATGAGCGCTGCCGTTATTGCATGCCGGAGGAGGAGCAGATCTGGACGCCGAAGGAGGAAGTCCTGACCTACGACGAAATGCTGCGCGTGGTCTCCGTGGGGGCCACGCTCGGGGTGCGCAAGATTCGTGTGACTGGCGGTGAACCGCTGACCCGTCCCGGCATTGCCGACTTTTGCGCCCGTGTCAGTGCCACCCCTGGTATCGAAGAAGTGGGCATTTCCACCAATGGCACACTTCTTTCCAAACAGGATCAAGGGCTGACAATGGCAGAGAGGCTGGTGCGCGCAGGCGTGCGCAGTGCCAACATCTCGCTGGATTCCCTGGACCGCGCCGCCTATCTGCAAAGCACCCGCCGCGATCTGCTGCCGAAGGTGCTGGAGGGTATTGACGCCGCCATTGCCGCGGGCTTCCGCAGCATTCGTCTGAACTGCGTGCTGATGAAAAACCAGACCGAAAAGGAGCTGGTTCCGCTGATCAACCACGCCTGGGAAAAAGGCCTGCTGCTGCGGTTCATCGAACTCATGCCGGTGAGCACCCAGGACGTGCTGAGCGAAGACAACTTTCTCTCGACCGGCGTCGCCAGACAGATGATCGAGCAGCACTTTGGAGCGCTGACACCCCTGCCATCTTTCAAAACGAACGGCCCCGCCGCCTACTATGCACTGCCAGGCACAGAGCAGAAGATCGGCTTCATCGGGGCCATGACGAACCTGCACTTCTGCGAAAGCTGCAACAAACTCCGCCTGACCAGTGACGGCAAACTGCGTCCTTGCCTGGGCAGCTGGCTGGAGTTTGACCTCCGCCAGGCTTTGCGGGAAGGCTGCAGCGATGAAGAACTGGCCGGGCTGATCCAAAATGTCGTCGCCCGGAAACCAAAGGAGCACGACTTCCGCACCAACTATCAGCCCAACCGCCGGATGATTGCCATCGGCGGCTGAGATAAGGGAAGCGGCAGATTCTAGGTGGTCGCCGGTTTGGCCGGAAGTGCTGCGGCCGAAGGCTGGGCAGTCCCTTTGTTGGGATCAGCCGGGGCGGTCTTTTTGCCATCAATCGTCGGCTGCACACGTGCTCCGTCCGCAGGGAACGGGATGGGTG
>DASWXG010000090.1:0-2244 GCA_036405615.1 Prosthecobacter sp.
CGGATGTCGCCGCGCGCGAGACAGCCGTGGCCCAGATGAAGGCCCAGCTTGAGAAGCAGCTGGCTGACGAGATCGAAAAGACAAAGAAGGTCCGCCGTGAAATCGAGATCAAAAACCTGCGCGGTCCCATCCCGCAGATCACGGCCGGCCGCTGCATTGTCATCGATGCGGAAAGCAACGACGTTCTCTTTGAAAAGAACCCGGATCTGCGCGGCGCCATCGCCAGCACGACCAAGATCATGACCGGCCTGCTCGTGGTGGAAAACGGGGACCTCGACAAAGTGGTCACCATTGAGCTGAGCGACACCCAGTGCGCGCCCGTGCGCATCGGCCTGAAGGTGGGGGAAACCTACACCCGCCGCCAGCTGCTGACCGCCATGATGGTGAAGAGCTCGAACGACATCGCCCAGGCGCTGGCGCGCGACAATGCGGGCAGCGTGGCGGCATTTGCGGCGAAGATGAACGAACGCGCCAAGGCACTGGGTCTGGAGAACACGTTCTTCGTCAATCCCCACGGCCTCCCTTCCACCACGGATCAGGACCCGTTCAGCACGGCCCGCGAGCTGGCCGTCATCGCCAAAGCCGCCGACCTCCTGCCGGACATCCGCAAGATTGTGAAGCTGCAGAGCTACAAGTTCACGCGTCCGGATGGCAAGTCGATCGACCTGGCGAACACCAATCGTGTCCTCCGCAGCGCCAGCTACTGTGACGGCATGAAGACCGGCTACACCGAGGCCGCCGGCTACTGCCTGGTGGCCACGGGCGAGCGCAATGGCCGCCGCCGTATTGTGGTGATCCTGAACGACAGCCATGATGCCGTGTGGAAGGATGCGCAGACGCTGCTGGACTGGGCGTTGAAGGCGTAAAATCTCATGGCCAACTTTGTGCCACCTCGGTCTCACAAAGTTGTCGGTGCGGGACGAGACACCCAAATTTCACCTGCAGTGTTAACAAAGTTAGCATACTAGTTGTTCCCAAAGTCATTCGCGACATGCTTGGACTTCGCGAGGGTGCGCGTCTTCGCATCGAAGCCGCTGATGGCAAATTCGAGGCCATTCCTGAGCCCGAAGATGTCCGCATCGAAATGCGTGGCGGATTCCCAGTAATCTTGGGTGGGCCTGCACGCAAAAAGGGCGACATTATCCGGGCTATCAAAGCCAGCCGGGAAGAACGTGACAACCGGGTAACAGAACGCTTTCAGAAATGATGGACGCATTGGACACTTCAGTGATCATTGCCGCCCTGGATGGTGGTGCCCCTTGATCATGAAGTGTGTCGGGAGCTTCTGCTGACGGGGAAGTTTTCCATCAACGGGCATGCCTTGTCAGAAACCTTTGCCACACTGACTGGCGGCAGGCTTGCTGTGCGCATTTCAGCCGAAGATGCAGCGTCCATTCTACGCAAACAACTTGCCCCGTAGCGGCACGGAAGGCAGGCGCGGCGCGCCTCTAGATGCTGAACACGAATGATTTACTGACGTTTCATCGTTCGGGCGATCCTGTGATTTCCCATCCTTGAATCCACTTGCGGGATTTGGGGCTCTTCGGCATCATCGCAGTCTGATCCCCAACCATGAAATCACTCGCCATTACCCTCGCCACTCTTTGCCTTGCGGCTGCCAGCTTTGCTGAAAGCTCCAAGAACCTCGCCATTGATCCAAAGCCGCGTGATGCGGGCTGGATGAAGCGGCATGAGTCCTTTAACGAAATTTCCAAGAAAGGTGAGGCGCAGCTGGTGTTCTTGGGGGATTCCATCACCCAGGGCTGGAGCGGCAATGGCAAGGAAGTCTGGGCGAAGAAGTGGGAGCCGCTCAAGGCCGCGAACTTTGGCATCGGCGGCGACCGCACGGAGCATGTGCTGTGGCGCCTGCAGAACGGCAACTTTGACGGACTGAAGCCGAAGCTCATCGTGCTCATGATCGGCACGAACAACACCGGGCACCAAGGCCGCCCGGCGGCGGAGCATGGCGGCGCGGTGTACAGCAGCAGCGCGGAGCAGACGGCAGAGGGCGTGAAGGCCATCCTGGACCTGCTGGCCAAGAAGATGCCGGAGACGAAGGTGCTGCTGCTGGGCATCTTCCCACGCGGTGCCACGAAGGACGACGCAATGCGCAAGCAAAACGTGGCCACCAACAACCTCATCTCCGGCTATGCCGACAACAAGCGTGTGTTCTACATGGACATCGGCAACACCTTCCTGCAGCCCGACGGCGTGCTGCCGAAGGAGATCATGCCTGACCTGCTG
>DASWXG010000091.1:0-3909 GCA_036405615.1 Prosthecobacter sp.
AGGGCAGCCAGCGCAGGCCCCGGCAGGATCTTGCTGAGCCCCAGCCAGACGGCGATGTGGATCTTCAGCTTTGGCAGCGCGCGCTCGATCAGCATCAGCTGCTTCATCGGTGGCCACGGGAAGGTCTGCATCTTGCGCACAAAAATGTCCGCTGTGATGAAACGGTCCAGCCCGGCGGCCTTGATGGAGTACTCCACCGCGGCGCGGCCGGCGGTGAAGTTGACATTCACCGGGATCTTGCCCGCGAACAAAACGGCAAGGTTGGCGATCAATCCGCCGAGACCGGGAGGCAGGATGACGCCCACACGCGGCTGCTTGGTCTCGGCCTTGACGACTTTGGACAGCGCAAGGGCCACAGCGAGCACTTTGTCATAACCCAGCTCTTTGCCGTCTTTGCCATCGATGACCTTGTTGCGGGTGCCGTGCCGTTTCAGGCCCTGCAAGAGGGCGTAGGCCAGGTGGGTTCGCAGCGAGGGATGGGTGTTAAAAGCCTGCTCCGAAAGGACGAACAAACTTTCCTGATAAGCCGCCAGGGTCACATCGTCACCAGCAATCACCGGGCCGATGGCGATGACACTGGCATCGGCCGCAGGCTGCGCCTCGATGGCCAGTGTCAGGGCTTTCTGCGATTGCACATACACCGGCAGTACCGGGCAGGCCGCCTTCAGCAAAAACTCCAGACGGGCTCCGGGCACAGTCGTCAGCGGGGCTCTGACAGCGGCGGCCAGGGCAGGGAGGTAGATCACCACGGCTCCGCGCTCGATCTCTTCATTCACCGCTTTGCGATAAAGATGGGGATCATCCAGACCGGAAGGGATGACCAGCAGATGAATGCCTTCCCGGCTGATGTGCGCCTTGAGGGCCGGGGAATGGGCGGCGTCCTGATCCACCAGATAGACAAAAGAGCGCCCTGGCAGCAAAGATTCAAACAGCAGCAGGTCGGAATGCTCCAGCTGGGAGGGAAGCACAAGAAAACCGCCCTGGGCTGGCAGATGGGATTTGCCCAGGATGAGAGAGTTTTTCAGAGAGGCAGGCTTGTCCGCAGTCATGGCAGTTATTGGAGGCAGGGGGAAATACAGTCTATGCGAGGATGTATGCGCATTTCCAGCGAGAAAAGGATCATCCGCCGCAAAGGAAAGTTTTCACGGTCGCTGATCCTTTCGCTTTCGGCATTTCGCATGGCCGTTCGGGATCTTCGCACAGGTCCGTCTTTCAACCTTATTGAATCCTTCTTGCTATGAATGCGTTTTTTACGTCATCTTTTCCCATGACTCTGCACACCTTTCCCAGCCATGACTCGGCGGAGCTGTTTTACCGGGCCTGGATTCCGGAGGGTGGGGCCCGCCAGGCCCTGGTGCTGATGCACCGCGGTCATGAACATTCCGGGCGTCTCCAGGAGCTGGCCGCCGCCCTGGCCATGCCGGACACGGCCATCTTTGCCTGGGACCAGCGCGGCCATGGTGAATCTCCTGGCCGGCGGGGCGATGCGGAGAACCTGGGGGTCATCATCCGGGATGTGGAGTCCTTCTTCCAGCACATTGAAAAGAGCCATGGCATCGCCCGCGAGGACATCGTCCTGGTGGCCCACAGCGTGGGGGCTGTGGTGGCTGCCGCCTGGGTTCATGACTATGCGCCTCGTCTGCGTGGCCTGGTGCTGGCCACGCCTGCCTTTGAAGTGAAACTCTATGTTCCGCTGGCGGTGCCCCTGCTGCGTGCCAAGGAAAAGCTTCTCAGCGGCGGCATCGTGAAGAGCTACGTCAAATCCCGCGTGCTGACGCATGACCCCGAACAGCAGCGCGCCTACAACGAGGACAAGGCCATCTTCAAAGAGATCTCCGTCCGCATCCTGCTGGATCTGTTCGATACCGCCCGCCGCGTGGTGGAAGATGCGGCCGCCATCCGCGTGCCCACCCTGGTGTTCAGCGCCAGCCAGGACTGGGTGGTGAAAACCCAGCCGCAGCGCGCTTTCTTTGAGCGCCTGGGTTCTGCCGACAAGGAGTTTCACACCCTGTATGGCTTCTACCACGCCGTGTTTCACGAGGCCCAGCGCGAAGTCGTCTTCAACCGCATCCGGGCCTTTGCCCAGCGACTTTTTTCGCAACCACCCCAACGTCCCGGCCCCTTGCTGGATGCCGATGTGCGCGGCCACACACGCACGGAGAGAGATGAACTGGCGGCCAGCCGCAATGATTTCAGCTCCCGTATCACCCGCAAGGTTTTTGGAACCGTGGGCCGCCTGAGCAAGGGCATTGCCCTCGGGTGGAAGGCCGGTTTCGATTCTGGACGCACGCTGGACTATGTTTATAAAAACAAACCCTCCGGCAAGCTCCTGGTCGGCTGGTTCATGGACAAGGCCTATCTCGAAAGCCCAGGGTGGACGGGGATTCGCTGGCGCGGTGCCATGCTGCAACGGGTGCTGGCCGAAGTGCTCGGACAGGCCGGGCCCAAACCGCATCTGGTGGACATTGCCTGCGGCGGCGGACGTTATGTGCTGCAGACGCTGCATGATCATCCGGAACTGGGCATCACAGCCACGCTGCGCGACTATCAGCAGCCGAACCTCGATACGGCAAGAGCCACGGCGGAACAGCTTGGCCTAACGGAAAGCGTGACCTTTGTGCGGGCTGATGCTTTTGACCGCTCTTCGCTTGCTTCCTTGCAGCCTCAACCCTCCGTGGCGGTGGTTTCAGGGCTTTATGAGCTTTTTAATGCCAATGCTCCGGTGCTGCAGTCGCTGCGCGGTCTGGCCGATGTCCTGCCTGCGGGCGCACGTCTGGTCTATACCAACCAGCCCTGGCATCCGCAGCTCAAGTTCATCGCCCACGTGCTGACCAACCGGGAGGGCCAGCCCTGGATCATGCGCCGCCGCACCCAGGAGGAGATGGATGACCTGGTGCGCGAGGCGGGTTTTGTCAAAGAGCGGCAGGAAACCGATCCGGCTGGCATCTTCACCATCAGTGTGGCCCGCAAGCTGTAACCCCGCCCCATGGCCCGCGCCCCTTTCTCCCGTTCACTTCCCGTCCTGCCCAGGCCCACGCTGCTGCAGGCAGCCGGTGTCAGCGCCTGGACCAGCCTGATCTTTCTGGTGGTCTACAACTGCTGCAACTGGATCACCCGCCTGAGGCCGGATGTGCAGATGGCCGCCTTTGGCTGGGAGCACCTCATCCCGGTGGTGGAGTGGATGATCGTTCCTTACTGGTCGCTCGACGCATTTTTTGTCGTGGCGCCGTTTCTTTGCCGCGACATCAACGAGTTGCGCATCCTGCGCCGCAGGCTCGCGCTTTCCACGTTGCTCGGCGGACTCTGCTTCCTCATCATTCCTTTGAAGCTCGCCTGGGTACGGCCGGAGGCCACGGGCATGTTTGCGGGCTGGTTCCGCGCCATTCAGGCCATGGACATGCCCTACAACCTGTTTCCCAGCCTGCACATTGTGCTGCGCACGGTTCTGTCCGTCCACTATGCCCGTCACACCCGGGGCTGGGGGCGGGTATTGTCACACATTTGGTTCAGCCTCATCGGCATCTCCACACTCCTGACATGGCAGCACCATGTGGTGGATGTTCTGGGCGGCTTTCTGCTGGCCGCCGTCATCTTCCACATTGTCCCCGGACCGGATGCGTCATTGACCCTAGGTCGCCAGCCGGCGGGAAAAAACCCGCGCATCGGCGGTTACTACCTGACGCTTACCTTGCTGCTGCTGTTTGCCTGCCCTCTCCTGCCGCCCTGGACCCTGGTGCTCGCCTGGCCTGCTGCCACGCTCGGTACCATCACCGCCGCCTATTTCGGTGCCGGCCCGGCGGTGCTGAGAAAGCAAGACGGCAGGCTGCCTCTGCTGACTCACTGGCTCATGGCCCCGTGGCTGCTGGGGCAGGAAATCTCCTGGTGGTGGTACCGGCGTCAGGCTTCGGT
>DASWXG010000092.1:0-5708 GCA_036405615.1 Prosthecobacter sp.
GAGCCGTCTGCACCCACGATCATCTGCGTGCTCTGGCCCGTGGCAAACTCGGGCACCTGCAGGCGCGGCTTGTTGCGTATGATGCGGGCCTCCTTCCGGGCCTGAACATTCTCCTCAATCCGGGTGCGGATGCCCGCCATCGCCGACTGGGTGTTCCGCAGATTCTTCTCCGGTGCCAGCCTGTCCAGGCCCTCCTGCGTGGGCAGCTCGACATTGATGCTGATGCGGTCAGCATACCGGCCTGCTTTTTCGATCAATGCCTGCGAGGCTTCCGGAATGGTCTTGAGGTGGATATACCCGCGGAAGTGATGCACCTCCCGGAGCTGGCGGGCGACTTCGATGACCATTTCCATGGTGTGGTCCGCATTGCGGACGATGCCACTGCTGAGGAACAGGCCTTCGATGCAGTTCCGCTTGTAAAAATCCAGGGTCAGTTTCACCACCTCTTCCGGGGTGAACCGGGCGCGCTGGACATTCGAAGAGCGCCGGTTGATGCAGTAATGGCAGTCGTAGAGGCAGACATTGGTCAGCAGGACTTTCAGCAAAGACACGCAGCGACCGTCCGGGGTGAAACTGTGGCAAATGCCCGCCCCTCCGGTGGAACCCACCCCGGTGCTGCCGCGCGAGTCTTTCTTCGCCGCGCCTGAGCTGGCGCAGGAGGCGTCATACTTCGCGGCATCGGCCAGGATTTCCAATTTGCGCTCCAGGTTCATACGTTCATTGGAACAGTATGTAAGGAACGCACGCCGTCACGCAGCTTCTGCATTTTCTTCAGGTCCTGCCCGCTCTCAGTCAGCCTTTTTTTTCGAGGCAGCCTCTTTCTCCCTCAGTCTTTCGACTTTCGACTTGTAGCCTTCGGAGAGGTTCAGCTGGGTGCTGCGCAGATGCACGAGCATATGCTGGCGCATCGCTTGCAGCGTGGACTGGTGCTCGGGTTTCGCTGCGAGGTTGTCCATTTCCAACGGGTCGGTTTGCAGGTCAAAAAGGAACTCTTTGTCCTCTTCCGCCCACCACTTGTAACGGGAGTCGCGGGCCATCACCCGCAGGGGGGCGGTGGTGCCGATCTCGCTGATGGCGACAGGCCGCACGGAGGCCTTTTTGCCGCTGGCCAGAGGCAGCAGGGAGCGGGCAAAGCGGCCGCGTGAAAGCTCGCCTCCGACGGCTTCCACAATCGTGGGATACACATCCATCATCTGGACCGGGGCCGGGCAGCGGCCCTTTTGCACCTGGCCCGGCCAGCGGACGACCAGAGGAACCCGTGCCGACTCTTCATAGAACCTGCCTTTGGTCAGGAAGCCGTGCGCGCCCATCATCTCGCCATGGTCGGCGGTGAAAACCACCAGCACATTGTCCCAGGTGCCGCGAGCCTGGAACGCCTCCTTTAGCTTGCCGATGCAGTCGTCCACCAGGGTTATTTTCCCCAGGTAGTTGGCCAGGGCTTCGCGGGTTTTGGCGTGGTCCAGCGCGCGTCCCTCACGCAGGTATTGAGGCGGCACATTGGCGGGAAGGTTCAGCGTCTCCGGCGGGTAGAGGGTGGCGTATTTGCCGGGTGCGTCCAGGGGCGGGTGTGGAGAATGAAAACTGGCCACAAGACACAGCGGCCTGTCCTGAGGCTGCTGGCGGATGAAGTCTGCTGCTGCCTCCGCCACAAAAAAGTCGTGATAGTCCTCCGGGTTCACCACACTGGCACGCGGGCGGAACTCGCCTTTGACATAACGTTCGTGCATGTCCTTGGCCACGGCGTCCAGCAGGCCGCGTTCGCGCAAGTGTTTGATGTAGGGGCCGCTCCCGCGGTTGCTTTCCGGCGGGCCGGACACATCCACCACATGGTCCAGGCCCAGCTCGGCATAGAAGTCATTGAGGCTGGCAAACCTCTCTTTCCACGCTGCACCGCCGGTCCAGTGCATCTTGCCGATCTGGGCGGTGGTAAGGCCGGCATTGCGGATGTCGCGGAACATGGGCGCTGCCTCCGGCGGCACATAGTAGTTCAGCGCATTGCCCCAGACGGAGTGGCCGCCGTTGTGCGGATACAGACCGGTGATCAGTGAAATGCGTGCCGGCATGCACACCGGGGAGGGAGTGTAACACGCGTCGAAAATCATCCCTTCGCCCGCGATCTTGTCGAGGTTGGGGGTTTTCACCTGGGGATTGTCCCAGCTCAGGTAACGCGGGCTCCATTGGTCGGTGAGAATGACCAGGACATCCGGTTTGGAGGATGCGGCCTCTGCCGGTGACAGCACGGCGGAGAGCAGAAGCAGGAAAGGAAGGAGGCGCCTCATAGCAGCCTCTGTAACGCCAACATTTGACGCATGATTCATGCGATTGCAAAACGGCCGGTGTGAACCCTCAGGTGTGCGCCAGAAGTTCACGCGCCTCGGCCTGCCCCGGTGCGGGCCGGCCGTATTCGCTGGCCGTCACGCGCGCCAGACCCACCAGATGACGCCAGCGGAAGGAAGGGCGTGTGCGCTGAAATTCATCCCGCACCGTCTGGTAATATTTCTCCGCGTGCAGTGCCCCGTCCTCGCTGACGGCGTAACGCAACAGCACCTGGAAGAGCGGTTCAGGAGAGTGGCCCAGGGCTCCATACCGCTCCACCACGGCACCGGCGTGGGACTGCAGATTCTGCCGGATCATGGCATCCAGTTCCCGGAGCAGGGCCTCCGGCTCCTTGGCGGCCACCTGGTTCACCTGCCGGCGGGAAGGCACCGGCTCCCAGTTAAGAAAAGGCTGTTTGGAATTTTGCCGGTTGTTGGCGATCTGCCAGGCGGCCAGAATCAGGCAGGCAAACTTGTGGCTGCCCTGGCTGATGCCGGACAGGTTTCGCCAGGCATGGACCGAGTCCGAGGCATGCACGCCGATGGAATCTCCGTGAACGCTTCCCGTGGGTTTGCCAGCAAACTCCCACTCAGGCGGGCGGCCCCGGTCGCGCAAGAGAAGCTGGTTGGCCGCCAGGGAAAGGGCTTCACCGACCTCCCCCGGGCTGCGGCCTTCCGCCAGGGCGGCGGCGACTGCGCCCGCAGCTTCTTCAGGGCCGCTGCTGAAGACAATCCGGCTCAGTTCAGCGATGGCCGCATCGTCCAGGCTGCCTGTTCCGGCTTCGCGTCCCGCCAGCTTGTGCTGGTCCATCAACCGCGACAGAACACCCGCATGGAGATCCCACTCCGGTCTCCGGCGGCTTTCCGCCTGCAGGCAGTAGCGCAGGGACTGGCGCAGCAGGGTGTGCGCATGCTCTTCACCGACGATGCTCATCAGGTCCCAGGCCCGGTAGGGCAGCACAGTGCGGTGGACCTCCGTGTCGTCCTCCACACACTCCAGCAAGGCGTCGAAGGCCTGCCTTTTGTCCTGCTCCGCCAATTTGGCAAAGAGCTGTTCGGCCCGTGCCGCGTCTTTGCTGCGCACGGCCTCGTGCAACTCCCGGGCGGTGGCAGGGGCTGTTGCCGGGGTCACGGGATGCAGCGTCTCATCTGCCCGGCCACCGTTTTCCTGGATGCGGCCGGTATTGCGATACAGCACCTTGAAAACCGGCAGCGCAGCCTGGTCTGCCGGGAGCGAAGCGGACATCTTCCAGGCGGGAGTCAGCGCCATCAGGGTGTGAAAACCGATGTAATCCTCACCCCCGAAAGTCCGCGCATTTGCCAGGGCTCCCGCTGCGACAAGTTGTTGCAGGGAGGTGCCCGAGCGCAGCCTGGCCAGCAATGCGGGCTGAAGTTTCGTCACCGGCGTTTCCTGTATGAAGCAGACAAGCTCCTCCATTTTTCCGAAGTTGAGGGCGGTGTTCCCTGAGCCTTCGGTGGTGGAAGGCACATGGATGCCCAGCTCGGCGGCAAAGGCAGGGCCTACTGTGGCTAGCAAGGTGCCCTTGCCCACATCGGCAAGAAAGCGGCGGCGGGAAAACGGCTCATTCATGGTGACCTCCCGGGTGGAATTGCCTCAGAGTTTCCCGGATTCTTCCAGGCAGAGCAATCCGGAAATGCCTGAGCATGAAGGTTTTTCTTGTTGTTGCCTGAAGGAGCCCGCATTTCGCCTCCTGGCTGGAAAAAATCCGAAGACGGCGTATTCATGCGCGTTTAGTCCGCCATCCAACCCCCCGTGGATCCGCCGAAAGGCATGCCTGTGCATGTGTTCGCGCGGCTCCTGCCATCCCCCCTGGCAGCATGCAATTTCCGTCTTCGTCCGTCTCTGTCTTCCGCCCTCTTTGCGCCCCAGGCTCCCGTGGGAAACGTCTGCTTGCCTGGCTGCTTCTGAGTATTGCCAGCGTACCGGCCTGGGCGTTGAACCTGCGTTATGACAGCGATGGCTCGGACACCAACGGCATCACGGACGGCACCGCCAGCGCCTGGAATACCACCGCGACTAACAAACCCTGGTATGACTCTGTGGCGGGCACATACTCGGCCTGGGTCAACAGCAACGCCAACGTCGCAGTGTTTGGCGGCGGCACTTCCGGAACGGCGGGCGGGATCACCGTGGGGACTGTCACGGCGAACGGCATCATTTTCGACACAGCCTCTGCCGGTAGCTACACGCTGAACAGCGGCACCATCATTCTGGATGGAACCACACCCACGATCACCGTCAACGCCTCCACGGCCAGCATCAATTCCAAGCTGACCACAGCTTCCCTTATCAAGAACGGCACCGGCACATTGGTGCTCAGCAACTCTGGCAACAATGTCGGCCACCTCACTGTCGAAGCGGGCAAGGTGGACCTTTTCAGTGTCGTGGCTTCCAACAATGTGGTGGTCAACGGCAGCGCCGGGTTCATCACGCACTCCGGCAACACCTGGACGATGGATTCGCTGGTGTACAACACCACGACCGGCAGCTCCTTTTACGCGGGCAACAACCACAGCAACTACACCATCGGCGCCGGCGGGCTGACACTGTCCGGCACCGGCACGCTGGCGATCGCGGCCGATGCCAACACCAACACCCCGGTGTCCAAGCTGATTCTGCAAGGAGACATCCAGGTCACGGAAAACAATGCCATCAGCGCCTCCGGCACCGGCACGGCGGCGCAACGGCTGCTGGATTTTGCAGGCGGAATCCGCACGGTGACGGTCGCCACGGGCAAGCTGTTCAGCATTCGTGTCATCACCCAGAACGGCGGGCTGGTGAAGGATGGCGCAGGTACCCTGGAACTCCAGGCCGCCAACACCTATGCGGGCAACACCACGGTGAATGCAGGCACCCTCCGGCTCAGCGGCAGCGGCACCCTGGGTGCGGTCACCAACGACCTTGTCCTGGTGTCCGGTGCCACCTTGGACCTTGGCGGCACCACCCAGACGGTGGACATTCTGGACGGCGCGGGCACCGTTACCAATTCCAGCACGACCACCGGCACGCTCATTCTCGGCAGCGACAATGGCACGGGCATCTTCAGCGGCCTCATCTCCGGCTCGGCTGCCAACAAGGTCGCCATCGTCAAAAACGGCACCGGCACCCAGACCTTCACCGGTGCCAATACCTACAGCGGCGGCACCGTGCTTAACGCAGGCATCCTGGCTGCGGTGGACTCCACCGTCTATGGCAGCACCGGCCAGATCAAAAAGGCCTTTGGCACCGGCCCCATCACCCTCAATGGCGGCACCCTGCAGCTGCGTGCCAATGGCAATGGCACCACCACCGCCGAAACGCTGACCTATGGCAACGAGGTGATTGTGGGCGGCGACGTCACCCTTGATGCAGCCCGCGAGAGCGGTAGCGGC
>DASWXG010000093.1:0-5848 GCA_036405615.1 Prosthecobacter sp.
GCTGTTTCTACCTGTGGTTCCAGGTGGTGAAGGACATGATCCGGGTCTGAAGCGGGGCGCCGAAGGCGCTTGCGTATGGGTCGGCAGGTTGGCATGCGCTGCCCTCTTGACCATCCGGGCTCTCCGCGCTACCGCCCGTCATGCCCAGACCTGACGGCCGCTCCCACGATCAACTCCGCCCCATCGACTACATCCTCGACATCGCTCCGCATGCCACGGCATCGGTGCTGATTGCCTTTGGAGACACCCGCGTGATCTGCGCGGCGACCATTCAGGAGGAAGTCCCCCGCTGGATGAAAGTGCAAAACGTGCAGGGCGGCTGGCTGACTGCGGAGTATTCCATGCTCCCATACTCCACTCTCGACCGCAAAGACCGCGACAGCAGCAAGGGCCGCCCGGACGGTCGCAGCATCGAGATCCAGCGTCTCATCGGCCGCAGTCTGCGTGCCGTGGTGGACCTCAAGAAACTCGGCCAGCGCACCCTTTGCATCGATTGCGACGTGCTCCAGGCGGATGGCGGCACCCGCACCGCCTCCATCACCGGCGCTTGCATCGCCGCTTCCATCGCCTTCAACCGCCTGCTGGAGAAAGGCAAGATCACCCAGCAGCCGATGACCAAAAAGGTGGCTGCGATCAGCGCAGGCATTCTCAACGGCGAGGCTCTTCTGGACCTCTGCTATGTGGAAGACCGCGACGCCGATGTGGACTGCAACCTCGTGCTGACAGACACCGGCGACTTTGTGGAAATCCAGGGCAGCGGTGAAGAGGCCACCTTCAGCCAGGCGCAGATGGATGCCATGCTCGCCGTGGGCCGCAAGGGCATTGCCGAACTCTGCGCTCTGCAGCAGACGGCAATCGAAAGCGCCATGAAGCCTGCCGATGCCAAAGACCTGCAAAAGCTGGCCGCTTTCTTCGGCAAGAAGTAAGCCAGGCGCCCCGGCAGATGCGACCGGCCATCCCGGATGACCGGTCTAACCTATTTTGCGAACCTCCATTCAGGCTATGAACCCAGAGCCTGCCATCAGGAAAAGGCCCGCACAGCTTGCGGCTCCCGGCGTCTGACATGGAGCGCACACCTCCCGCGTGAATTTTTCCGCGTCTCGCGGAAAACCGTTCCTGGACAAAGCAAGGGGAGCGGATGCCGCCGCCCCCAAGGCAGCCTAACTTACTTTTCGTCCAGAAGTATCTTTTTGGCCACGGCCAGATGCGCCTTCTGCTCGGCAGGGAGTTCCGGATACTTCAGCTTCATGCCCTGCATTTCGTGCAGAATGGCGGCGCTGACGATGAGGCGCATGTTTTTCTTGTCGTCCGCAGGCACCACGTACCAGGGACAGTCATGCGTGGCCGTTTCGCGGATGGCGTCTTCATACGCGTGCATGTACTCTTTCCAGAAGCTGCGCTCCTTCACATCCGCCTCCTCGAACTTCCAGTTCTTGCTGGGAGTGTCGATGCGGGCCAGGAACCGTTTCTTCTGCTCCTCTTTCGACACATGCAGGAAGAACTTCACAATGCGGATGCCGTTGCGGTGGCTGTATTCCTCAATGTTCCGGATGTCCTTCAGCCGGTCGGAAAAAAGTTTGTCGAGATTCCGGGTCGTCTTCTCCGGAAGGCGCTGGATGTTCGTGACGATTTCCGGGTGCACCCGGCAACAGAGCACTTCCTCATAGTAGCTGCGGTTGAAGATGCCGATGCGGCCACGCTGCGGCATGACTCGGTTCGTGCGCCACATGAAATCATGGTCGAGCTCTGCGCTCGTCGGCCGTTTGAAACTGTGAACCTCCACTCCCTGGATGTTCACACCGCTCATCACGTGCTTGATGGTGCTGTCCTTGCCTGCAGCATCCATGGCCTGAAAGACCAGCAGCAGCGCCTGGCGGTCCTGGGCGTACATCTTCTGCTGCAGGTCATCGATCTCCTCACGAAACTGGTCGATCAGCATTTCGTAATGCGTGTTGTCCGCATAGACGTCCTTCACTTTGGTCTTGGCCTTGGAGATCTGAAACTTCTTGTGGTTAGGCACCCGGTAGGCGTGAAGGTCGATTTTGAGTTTCATGGATTCTCGGAGAGCGTGAAAGCGGCCATAGCTATAGCAGGGAGGGCATGCCTTGCACAGGTTTAGTTTCGTCTCATGAATACAGCTTCTTACCATTCCATTCGCTTGAAACAGAGTGCTTGTAGAAGACATTATTCCCCATGTGGGAAGATGTTACCGAAGGAATCACCGAGGCCTGGATGCTAAATGACAAGGATGAAATAGAGCCTGGAGAGCTTCACTTGCTGAGGAACCGCATTTGGATGAGCTGGAGCTTGTGGTTACCGGCAGTTGGCGCGCTGACAGCTGTGATGTCTGGAGTTTTACTGGATTGGAGTGTGTCGATTTTCATCGGAGCGTTTATCACTTTTCAACTGACCAAAATCATCCGTTCCTATCGGCGACCGACATGGGGCAGATGGCATGTCCGAAAACACTTTTACAAGCTGTCTTATCTGCTTCCATGGATCATCGTCCCCATTTCCACCAGTGCTGGCGACCGCTCTTCCGACGTTGTTGGATGGCTGGCCTATTTGTTCTCTCTCAGTTTTCTCTATCATATTCAGGTGAAGGATGACCTGAAGATTCTCAGAGCCATCCCATCAATCATCCAGCGGCTCAAAAACAGGGCGAACTCATGAATTATTCACTCCTTGCGGTTCTCTTTCTGTGCAGCTCAGTTTCAGCCCAAGCCCAGGTGGCCAAGGCCCGCGCCTCGCTGGACCAAGTGCATGTTCTTGGCAACTTGCGAGTCTTCTACACTACCACGGGTCCGCATGCCGTGGACAAAGCAGATGCCAATGCGAACGGCATTCCGGATCAGGTGGAAGACATTGCCACGCAGGCCCAGGCTGCACGGCTGCTTTTCATCGAAGGGCTGGGATTTCCTGATCCCTTTCTCGGAGAGCGCTTTCGCAGCGCCAGGTTTCTGGATGTGCATCTGATCAGCAAGGAAGTGCTGAAGTCAAACGGCGTCGCCTACGATGAGATCCAGCGTTTCAACAAAGCCGGTGATCCGCCGGGAACCGGGTCGCTGTGCTTCAATGTCGCGACCTCGGTATTGGCTCCGAGCAACCTGACGCCTGCCCATGAGTTTTTTCACATCATCCAGAACGGTGCCTGTTTCTTTAAAAACGCCTGGTACACCGAGGGCACGGCACGCTGGTCGGAGAAGGCTCTCGGCCTGGGCGGATCAGGTGCAGGATTGCAAGGCCGGTGGCCGCCACCCCCGGACTTCTGGAAACAGGCAGACAGCCTCTCTTACAATGCTGCCGCGCAGTTTTGGGATCCGCTGGCCAAACACACAGATCAGCAAGGCGACCTGCCTGCGGACAGGGTCCCTCAAGCCGTTAGAGAGATGAAGTATGTGAACGGTGAGCCTGTGCTGAAGGATCTGAAGCTTCACGGCTGGGAGGCCATCCGCGACATCCTGCGTGAGCTCGGTACGGCCGATGCCCTGGCTGCCCGGGAACGGCGGCTGGACCGCTGGAGCGAGAAAGAGCAGCGGTCACCGGAAAACACCCCTCACATCCGCAAGGTGATCGAGGATGTGATCGCCGGTCAAAGGCGGTGAGGAGCATGGACAAGCAACCGGCGCAGGCTTTTGGATCCCACCCTGCAGGCTCGCGGATCATACTATTGGTCACGCACCTCAAGGTGGTTCCCATCTCCCTCCGGGAGAGACCGGGTGAGGGCCAGTCCAAGCCTCTCCGCCGGCTTCCTACTCCCGCGCAAGGAAGTCGCACACGGCGGCGGCCATCGCTTTGACACCGGTTTTCAGGCATTCTTCATCGGCATCAAACATGGGCGTGTGGGCTCCATGGATGATGCCCTTCTCCTCATTGGCCACGCCTAACCGGAAGTAAAACCCCGGAACCACCTGGGCAAAGTAGGAAAAGTCTTCACCCCCCATGCCCGGGATGACTTCCACCACATTGTCCTTGCCTACGATCCGATGGAAAGCGGGCAGTGTGGAGCGGACCAACGCCTCGTTGTTGATGATGCTCGGATACCCGACACGGTAATCCATTTCATAACTCGCCCCGTGGGCCTCGGTGATGCCTTTGAGGATGCGGCGCATCATTTCCACCACCCCGTCGCGGAACCCAGCATCGTAGGTGCGCACGGTGCCGGCGAAGGTTACTTCCTCAGCGAGGATATTCTCACGCTGACCGCCCTGGATGGTGCCCACGGTGATGACCAGGGGCTGGCGGGTGTTGGTCTGGCGGCTGCGGATCATTTGCAGGGCCTGGATGGCCTCGGCCGCGACAGCAATCGCGTCCACACCGCGATGAGGAGCGGAGCCATGCGCCATCTTGCCCCGGATGACGACCTGGAAGCGGTCGCTGTTGGCGTTGTCCGCACCGATGGTGTAGGCAATCTGGCCCGCCTTCAGATAGTGAGTTTTGTCATCCAGCAATCCGGCGGGTGAAACGGAGGTGGTGCAATGCAGTCCAAAGACGGCCTCAGGTTTCGGGTTGTCCATCGCCCCTTCGGCCACCATTTTTTTGGCACCCCAGGTTTCTTTAAAAGTGGCGGGCATCCCCTCTTCGGCGGGCTGGAAAAGAAACTTCACACTGCCTTTCACCTGGTCCTTGTGCCTGGCCAGCAGTTCTGCCAGCCCCAGGCCGACCGTGGTGTGGATGTCATGACCGCAGGCATGCATGACACCGGGGTTTTTCGAACGGTAGGGGACAGCCCGGAGTTCCCGGATGGGCAGTGCATCCATGTCCGCCCGCACCGCCACGCACTTGCCTTCCTGCCCACCTTTGAGCACGGCCACCACGCCGTGTTTGGCCACGCCAGTCTTCACCTCCAGGCCCAGCGCGTGCAGGCGTTCGGCCACCAGGGAGGCGGTCCGGCCCTCCTCATTCGAGAGTTCCGGGTGGGCATGGATGTCACGCCGGGTCTCCACCAGTTTCGGAAACATCTCCTCCACCGAAGCGGCAAACAGGGCATCGCGTGTTTCATCCGCCTGTGCGCCGGGGCACAGACCGGCCAGCAGGAACGGCAGCATTTTCATCCTCATGTCTTCAGGCTATGAAAGCCGCAGGCCTTCTGGCAAGACTGCGCGCGGGATTTTCTTCAGGCGCTCTTGCGTCACGCAGGAAGTGCGGAATTGTCAGCGCACACCACCATGCTCGACATCACTGGCAAAAAAATCGCCGTTCTTTTTGGCGGCCCCGGCTCGGAACGCGAAGTGTCCAAAAAGACTGCGGAGAGCGTGATCGCAGCGCTCAAAGAAAAGGGCGCGGAAGTGGCCGAAGTGGATGTCACCGGACCTGATTTCGAAGTTCCCGCCGATGCCTTGATCGCGATGAACCTGATCCATGGCACCTTCGGCGAGGACGGCCAGCTCCAGGCCCTGCTGGAAGAGCGCGGCATCCCCTACACCGGCGCCGGAGTGAACAGCAGCCGCATCGCTTTCGACAAAGCCCGCAGCAAAGAACAGTTCATCGCAGCCGGTGTGCCCACCCCGCGCTCCCAAAACTACAAGCTGGATGGCAGCGAACCTCTGGCCATCTCCATCCCGCTGGTGTCCAAGCCACCGCGCGAGGGATCCAGCGTCGGCG
This sequence comes from Prosthecobacter sp., assembly GCA_036405615.1. Lineage (GTDB taxonomy): Bacteria > Verrucomicrobiota > Verrucomicrobiia > Verrucomicrobiales > Verrucomicrobiaceae > Prosthecobacter. Next base: position 5,605 of record DASWXG010000093.1, read on the forward strand.
TGAACATCTGCCGCACCGAGGCTGAGTGGGCCGCAGCCGCCGAGGAGGCGAAGAAGTTTGGCAATTCCACCCTGGTGGAAGAGTTCGTGGAAGGCAAAGAGCTGACCATCGGCATTCTGGGTGATCAGGTGCTGCCCATCATCCACATCGAACCCGTGGATGGCTTTTACGACATCAACAACAAGTACCCCTGGATGAACGGGACGGGCAAGACCTTGTACAATTGCCCCGCTGATCTGGATGA
>DASWXG010000094.1:0-4195 GCA_036405615.1 Prosthecobacter sp.
TTGTGGCAGGTGGCGCAGCCGGCTTTGGCAAAGGTTTCATAACCCTTCTGCTCCGCAGGCGAGAGCGCCTCTTTTTTACCCTTCAGGTAATCGTCCCAGCGGGAAGGCGTCACGAGCCTGCGCTCGAAAGCACCGACTGCGCGGCCAAAGTTGTCATAGGTGATGGGATGCTTTTCACCCGGAAAGGCTTTGGAGAAAGCGTCCACATAACCGGGGATGGATTTCAGAACATCCACCACGTGGTCGGCACTCGCCATGCCCATTTCCACCGGGTTCAGCACAGGGCCCTTGGCCTGCTCTTCCACGGTGGGTGCGCGCCCGTCCCAGAACTGGGCAATGTGAAGCGCTGCATTGTAAACGGTGGGGGAGCTGCGGCCGCCCAGCTTGCCTTCATGTCCGGGGGAAAAAGGCAGGTTGTCCTGGCCGAATTTGTCCAGCACGTGGCAGGTGTTGCAAGACATCTTGCCGTTTTTCGAGATGCGGGTCTCGTAGTAGAGCATGCGGCCAAGGGAGACCTTGGCTTCGGTCAGCTCATTGTCCTGGGCCGGAGCCTCGACGGGCAGCGGCTTGAACATGGCCAGATAGGAGTCTGAGAGAGCATCCGCCATGGCCGTGGAGGCCAGTGCAGACACCAGGGTGGTGATCAGGAGGGTGGATTTCATTGCGTTCTTTTTTGCGGGGGGACAAAAAACCGGGCCTACATTACGCCGGTGCACATGCATCGATTGCAAACAAAGTACCTTCAAGAGCAAGATGTGAGGCACCTTTGCCAAGACCGGCTCCAGGAGCGTTTTTCCGGCCAAGTGGCGCTGCAAACCCTCCGCCCGGCAGGAGCCCGCCCTTTCCCTTGCCTGAACCGGGGGAAAAGCTAACGTCAGGCATGACTTTCCGACACTGCATTGTCCCTTTCATCCTGATGCTGGCGGGAGCGCTTTTCGCCCAGGAACGACCGTCACCAGAGGTCATGAAAAAGCTGCAGGAAGCCTACGAATTGCAGCAGGAGCAGCGCTACGCTGACGCCCTGGCCAAACTGGACGAGGTGGAAGCCGCCGCCCCAAACTCGCCGGAACTGCATAACATGCGCGGTGCTCTCTACCTGACGCCGGCCCTGCGGGACTTTGACAAGGCCCAGGCCCTGCTGGACAAGGCGCTGGCCCTCCAGCCCAATTCCATCGCCCCGCGTTTCAACCACTGCGAACTGCTGTTTGTGAAGCATGAATGGGCGCCCGCCAAAGCCGCCTTTCAAAAAGTGCTGGACGATTTCCCCAAGCTGCAACTGCCGATCCGCCACCTGACGCTGTACAAACGCCTGATCTGCGAGGTCAAGCTGGACCAGATTGCCGCTGCGGAAAAGACCCTGAAAGACCACTTCACTTTCATGGACGACACTCCGGCTTACTACTATGGCCAGGCGGCCATCGCCTTTGGCAAAAAGGATGAAAAGGCCGCCCGGGAGTGGCTGGTGCGGGCAGAGGGCATCTACAAAAAGGATGCCATGTCCGCCTATGTGGACGCCCTGATGGAAGCCCGCTGGATCACCAACATCACGCTGCCGCCAGCGGACGCTCCGAAATCCGAGTAACCGGCAGTCACCACCACAAAACCGGCCATGTGGCACATCTCTACGGACACTGGCGGGACATTCACAGATGCCTTTGCAGTGGACCCGGCAGGCCGGGAATCCCGCTGCAAGGTGCTTTCCAGCGGCATCCTGCGGGTGCGCATCAGCTTGGGCAAACCGGAAGGAGAGCTTCTGGCAGAAGGGCTTCCCGACATGCCCGAAGGTTTTTACGCGGGGTTTAAAATCCAGCCGTCCTTTTCACAAGTGTCCGCAGAGATCCGGGACGACCGGAAGAAGGGCGGCTCCACCCGCACACTCACGCTCGACAAGGCCATCCAGCGCCAGCCAGCAGCGGAAACCGGCCTGCTGGCGGACCTGTCCACCGGGGAAGAGGCGCCTGTGCTTGCAGCCCGTCTTTTAACACAAACATCGTTAGGCCAGAATTTTCCTCCGTTGCAACTCCGGCTCGCCACCACCCGGGCGACCAATGCGCTGCTGGAACGCAAAGGATCGCCCACGGCTTTTTTTGTGTCGGAAGGGTTTGGCGATCTCCTGCGCATCGGCGACCAGCGCCGGAGCGCTCTTTTCGCCCTGGCCCATGAGCAGCGTGCCCATTTCGTGTCCGCAGTCACAGAGGTCGCCGGCAGGCTGGATGCCGGGGGCAACGAACTGGAGGCTCTGGATGAAGCGGCTGTTCTGGCCCAGGCACAGGCCTGGGTGGCCCGGGGCATCCGCCACGCCGCTGTGGCCCTTTTGCACAGCTACGCCGGGGCCCGGCATGAGCAGCGGGTCGGCGAACTGCTGATCCGTGCGGGTTTTTCGCATGTTTCCCTGTCATCCCAGATCGCCCCGTTCACCAAGATACTGCCCCGGGCCCAGAGCGCGGTGGCAAACGCCTATCTGACAGGCCCTGTTGAAGCCTTTATCGAGGGAGTCGCCACACCATTGCGCCAGGCATCCGCACACCTGGATGCTGAAACCTCTTCTTTGTTAGTCCTGAACTCCGCCGGCGGGCTTGACACAGCTTCCACGGTGAAGCCAAAAGATCTTCTGCTCAGCGGCCCGGCGGGCGGCGCACTCGGCGCGGCTAATGCTGCCGCTGCATTGGGCCATGCGCGCATCCTCACCCTGGACATGGGAGGCACCAGCACGGATGTGGCCCGCATTGACGGGAGGCCGGGCTACCGCTTCAGCCAAAATGTGGCAGGCATGCAGCTGCTGGCCCCCTGTGTCGCCATCGAGACCGTGGCCGCAGGCGGCGGCTCCATCTGCCAGTGGACCGCCCACGGCCTTACCGTCGGGCCGGAAAGCGCGGGTTCCCACCCCGGCCCCGCTTGCTATGGAAAGGGCGGGCCACTGACCATTACAGACATCAACTTGCTGTTAGGCCGGTTTGATCCCTCCAGGGCACCCATTCCACTGGACTCAGCGGCTTCCCAAAAACGGCTTCAGGAACTCTTCACCGCCAGCACCGGTTTTACCGACGAGCGGCATCTTCTGGAAACCTGCCTGGAACTGGCCGTGGAGCACATGGCCGACGCCATCCGCCGCATTTCTGTGGCCGAAGGATACAGTCCGGAAAACTACGCCCTGCTCGCTTTTGGAGGTGCCGGCCCCCAGCATGCCTGCGCGGTTGCAGCCCGTCTGGGAATCCACACGATCCTGGCACCCGAGCACGCAGGCATCCTCAGTGCCGTGGGTCTGCATCAGGCCCAGCCGGAAAGGTTCGCCGAAAAACAGGTGCTGCAACCGCTGGCCAGCTGTCTGGAGCATGCCGACGCCTGGCGGCAGGAACTGGTGTTGCAAGCCATGGACGAAATCTTGCGCATGGGCAGCTTTCATGAAAAGCAGATCTCCTGGAACGAGACGTCTCTCGCAGAACTCCGCCTCTCCGGCCAGGACACCCCCTTGCAAGTGCCCTTCGAAAAAGCCGAGGATCTGCCCCAGCTTTATCAGGAGGCTTACCAACGTCTTTTTGGTTATCCGCCCCCTGAGAATCGGACGGTCGAACTCGTCAGTCTGCGGGTGGTTGTCGCCCTCGGAGGTCTTCAGACTTCAGCTGGTTCCGTCGATCATGCCCAGAGTCCCCTAGGTCCCGGCCCACAGCTGATTCAAGATGCGTTTAGCACGCTGGTCGTCGAAGAAGGGTGGGAAGCTGCCCGCGTCTCCGGCTTTGGCCATGTTCTGTCCCGGCTCCGCCCAGACACCCCGGCGGGTGTTTCAAAGACAGCATCTGAAGGGCTTTCCAGGGATGTGATCCGGCACCGGCTTCACAGCATTGTCTCAGACATGGGAGCTCTGCTTTGCCGGACCGCCATCTCCACAAACATCCGGGAGAGGCTGGATTTTTCCTGTGCCCTGCTGGATGCCAAGGGCAGGCTCGTTTCCAGTGCGCCGCACATCCCGGTTCATCTCGGTGCCTTGGGCGTCTGCGTGAGAGAGACAATCAGGCAGTTTGACCTGCAGCCAGGTGATACCCTGATCACCAACCACCCGGCCTGGGGAGGCTCGCACCTGCCGGATGTGACACTCATCACCCCGGTTTTTGCCGATGACCGGAGCCTGCTGGGTTATGTGGCCAACCGTGCTCACCACGCTGAGATCGGCGGCATCACGCCCGGCTCCATGCCCGCC
>DASWXG010000095.1:0-1988 GCA_036405615.1 Prosthecobacter sp.
TGTAAAACACTGGCCTGCTCCAGAAGGCAACAAAGCCCTGCGCCTTGCGGTAAAGGACTTTATTGATGTCAAAGGAGAGGTCACATCGGCGGGTTCCGAGTACCTGGCGAAGAACAGCCCCCCTGCCTCCAGAGATGCGGCGTGCCTGGCCCTGGCCCGTGAGCGGGGGGTGCACATCGTGGGCAAGACCAACGCCAGCGAATTCGGTGTGACCTCGTCCGGGGTGAACCCTTACTTCGGAACACCGCGCAGTCCTCTCACAGACCGGAAGCATCGCATGATCTCCGGAGGGTCTTCCAGCGGATCCGCCGTGGCGGTGGCGACAGGCATGGCGGATGTCGCTTTCGGCACCGATACGGGCGGCTCGGTCCGCATCCCGGCCGCCTGCTGCGGTGTTTATGGTCTGAAGACGACTTATGGGCTTGTGCCCTTAAAAGGCGTGTTCCCCATGTCACCCAAGAACCTGGATACCGTGGGGCCGCTCGCCAAGGACATTCCGCATCTCGCCAAAGGCATGTCATTGCTGAAGCGCGGTTTCGACGAAGAATATGCCGAGGCCCAGGCTGACAAACCACGGGGCAGCGACATCCGCGTGGGACGGGTGTATGTGGACGGCACGGACCCCGAAGTGGACAAGGCCGTGGACAATGCTCTCAAGAAGTCGGGCTTCCGGATCGTGAAACTCGACAAGAAGTTTGCCGATGCGCTTGTCCAGGCGCAGAAGGACGGCTTCACCGTGGCCGTGGCAGATGCCTGGACCAACGATGACAAATACCGGAACAAGCGCGGAGTCACCGGCGTGACAAAAACGACTATTCTGTTAGGCCGCGTGGAGCACCTGACCGGCGGTTATGATCGCGCTTTGCAGCGCAAGGCCGACTGGCAGCGCACGCTGCGCCGCACTTTCGGGCGGGTGGACATGATCGCGCTGCCGACTTTGAAGCAGGTGCCCCCGCGCATCCCGCGCTTTGGCGGATCCGCCCTGTTTGAGGCCGCAACTTTTAACAATCAAAACACAGTCAGCTTCAATTACTCGGGCAATCCGGCGATCGCCATTCCTGTTCCCCTGCAGAACAAGGATGTGCCGCTCACCAGCTTGCAGCTGGTGGGCCCTCGCAACAGTGAGGCCGAACTTTTGAACGCGGGCCGTATTGTAAGTTCCAAGCGGTTATGAAATCTCCATCTCGGCGGGCCGGTGCCCCAACCTTTTTGTTATCCGGCCTGCTTTTCTCAGGCGCATTTGCGCTGCAGGCCCAGACGGTCATGACATCCCAGGACCTGGTTCGCCAGGGGGAGGTCTTTGACTTGAAGCTGGATGCAGCCCAGGCGCTCGCCTTTTACCAGCAGGCTGAAAAAGTGCAGCCTAACAATGCGGATATCCTCGTGCGCATTGCAAGGCAGTATCGCCACCTCATGGCAGACGCTGCTTCCAAAGATGAAAAACTGCGTCTGGGGCGCCAGGCGCTTGCTTATGGGCAGAAGGCCGCCGCCCTCGCGCCTAACAATTCAGATGCCCAGCTTTCCACGGCCATCAGCTACGGCAAGATGCTGCCCTACCAGGATTCCGGCGAGCAGGTGCGCTGCTCCAAGCTGATCAAGGAAGGCGCGGAAAAAGCCATCAAGCTCAATCCTCGCAATGACCTGGCCTGGCACATCATCGGCCGCTGGCACCGCAATGTGGCGGAGATCAGCGGTTTCAAAAAGACCCTCGCTTCTTTGATCTACGAGAAGCTTCCGGAAGCCAGCACGGAGAATGCGGTCGTGTGCCTGGAAAAGGCCATCGAGATCAATCCCCATCGTCTCATTCACTATATTGAACTTGGCCGTGCCCATGCACAGCTGGGCAACAAGAACGAGGCGCGAAAGTATCTCGCCAAAGGCCTGAAAATGCCCACCCTGGAGAAAGACGATGAAGAGGCCAAGTCCACAGGCCGCGCTCTGCTGGCCAAGCTCTGAGCCCTTAATTTGCAAAATGCGAAAAGCAAAAG
>DASWXG010000096.1:0-5445 GCA_036405615.1 Prosthecobacter sp.
AGCCAACTCTCCCCCATGGCCGAGCCTTTTCTTCCCTACGGTCGCCAGTCTCTGGATGCGGCAGACATCCAGGCAGTGGTGGATGTGCTGAACTCCGACTTCCTGACCCAGGGTCCGGCCATTCCGCGATTTGAAAAGGCGGTGGCGGGCTGGTGCGGTGCCAAACATGGCATCGCCATGGCCAACGGCACCGCCACCATGCATCTCGCGGCCAAGGCCATGGGCCTCACCCATGGTGACTGGCTGTGGACGAGCCCCATCACCTTTGTGGCCTCTGCGAATGCGGGCCGTTACTGCGGTGCCCAGGTGGACTTTGTGGATGTGGACCCGGGCACGGTGAACCTCTGCCCGGAACGGCTGGAGGCCAAACTGGTGCAGGCCGAAAAAGACGGCAAGCTGCCCAAGATCGTCATCCCGGTCCACTTCACCGGCCAGAGCTGTGCCATGGACCGCATCCATGCCCTGGGACAAAAATACGGTTTCAAGATCATCGAAGACGGAGCCCACGCGCTTGGCGGCTCCTACAAGGGCGAACGCACCGGCAACTGCCGCTGGTCCGACGCTGTTTCCCACAGCTTTCACCCGGTGAAAATCGTCACCAGCGGCGAGGGCGGCATGATCACCACCCAGGACGATGAACTGGCCTGGAAGATCGGCATGCTGCGCACGCACGGCATCACCCGTGACACGGACCGCATGGTGGGTGAATCCGACGGGCCCTGGTACTACCAGCAGCTGGACCTGGGCTACAACTTCCGCATGACGGATATGCAGGCCGCCCTGGGTGCAAGCCAGATGGACAAGCTGGAGACCTTTTCCACACGCCGCCGCGAGATTGCCGACCTTTATGACAAAGCCCTGGCGGGGCTGCCCCTGCGACCGCTCGCCCGGGATCCTGACGGCGTGAGCGGCTGGCATCTTTACATGATCCGGCTGAAGCTGGACGAGATCACCAAGACGCGCCGCGAGGTCTTTGACAGCCTGCGGGCGCAGAACATCGGCGTGAACGTGCACTACATCCCGGTGCACCTCCAGCCGGACTATCAGCGGCTTGGCTTCAAAGCCGGCATGTTCCCAGAAGCTGAACGCTATTACCAGGAAGCCATCACCCTGCCGATGTTCCCGGCCATGCGTGACGAAGATATCCTGCGTGTGCGCGATGCCCTGGTGGTGGCGACCGGCGTCTGAGACCGTTGCCCGAAGACATCGCTGGTAACAAACCCCGCTTGTCGCCACAGAGCGGATGCGGCAGAGTAAGTGCGGTCATTGACATGTCCGGTTTCGATTTGGGCATGACCTCTGTTTGTTGATCCAGCCCCTTTCCTGCCGTGAGCGAACACCCGCACAGTGACAATGAATCCCCTCAGGCGGGGCATGAGTACAAACATGACCTTGCGGGCGGAGTCAACGCGCCTGCTGGCCATGCAAACGGCCATGATCATGGGCACAGCCATGCCGCTCCCGTCACCGCAGACAATGCGCGGCGCGTCAGGAATGTCTTTTTCCTCACTTTTTGTTATGCTCTCATCCAGGCGGCCGGGGGCTGGTGGTCGGGATCGCTGGCCTTGATCGCAGATTCCGGGCACATGCTTTCAGATGCAGCGGCATTGCTGCTGGCTCTCGTCGCCTACCGGATCGCCGCGCGGTCTCCGGACTCGCAAAGGACGTACGGTTTTGACCGGGTGCGAGTGCTGGCAGCCCTCTTCAACGGTGCCGCCCTTCTGGCACTGGTGGTATGGATCGCCTGGGAAGCCGTGGGCCGTTTTTTCAAACCGACGGAGGTAATGGCCGGCCCCATGCTCGGGATTGCGGTCGTGGGCCTGATTGTCAACATCGCTGGAGCCATCATCTTGAATTCGGGAAACAAGAAGGACAGCAACCTCCACGGGGCCTTTCTGCATGTGCTGGGAGATCTGCTGGGCTCTGTGGGGGCCATTGCCGCTGCCGCAGGCATCCTTTACACGGGCTGGCTGCCTCTGGACCCGATTCTCTCCGTCTTCGTCTCACTCCTCGTCGTCCGCTCCGCTTTCAGACTTGTTGTGGATTCTGTGCGGGTGCTTTTACAGGCCGTGCCGCGCCATCTGGATGTCAGAAAGGTGGAAAGCAGCGTGGCCACTCTCCCAGGCGTGGCAGAGGCAGGCCATTTCCATGCCTGGACCCTGGCGGATGAGAGTGTGGTGGCCACCCTCCACGTAACTCCTGCGGAAGGGGCGGATCCCCTCACGCTTCCGCCGCTCGTAGCCGGGTTTCTCCGCTCAGAGTTTTCCATCGAGCACGCCACCGTGCAGGTGGACCCGCCCGGCAGTCTCCAAAAGATACACCTGCCCGGCACGCCTGCCTAACAAACGGTATTTCGAATAGCAGCTACTCCTTCCAGACATCCTGCTTCACCAGCTGCCGCGTGGCTTCACCTGCCCAGTCACGATTGGCGAGAGGACTGGCGGGGCTGGGGTGAAGAACACGGCCAGTTTTGAAATTCCCGTTCAACCGCTCCTTGGCCCTCAACGCACGATGCTCGGCAAAGGCACCAACGCCAATGACCCACTCAGGTTCGAGAATGGCAATGACCTCAGCCAGGTGGCGGTCGCACAATTCCTCCATGGCCACGGTTTCACCAGCGGGCAGTTTGTCTGGCGTGCGGTTCCGGCCGCCTTCCTCCATGAACACAAGCGGGCAGTAGTTGGCCACAAAGTGGTCTTTGAAGAAGTTTTCCGCCGCGCCAAAACGCTGGGCAAAAAGCCCCCACAGACGGCGGCCGCTGACCTCTGAGTTTTTGCAGGCGAAGCCGGTGACCCTGCGCTTCGGGTGCTCTTTCTCAGGGTGTCCCACGGGGGCCTCGATCTTCATCCAGTCACGGACGGCGGCGATTTCGCCAAAGGGCACACCTGTCTGGGTCATGCCGAAGGGGCCGGGGTTCATGCCGACAAAGACGACGCGCTTGCGGCCTTCACCATAGCGGCTCAGGTACAGTTCATGCGGGGCGCGGGCATACTCCAGCGGGTTGTAAACAAAGGCAGTGGGCGCTGCGAACGACAGCAAATGCAGATCTTCGCTGAGGGTGCGGGAAGCCTGGATGAGGCGGGATGCGGTGGACATGGTTACAGGAGGGGGGCCACCTTTTTGGCAAAGTAAGTGAGGATCATGCTGGCACCGGCCCGGCGGATGCCGATGAGGGATTCCAAGGCAACCTTGTCTTCATCCAGCCAGCCTGCGGCGGCACCGGCCTTGATCATGAGATATTCACCGCTGACCTGATAAGCAGCGATGGGAAGCGTGCTGGAGTCCTTGAGCCGGGCAATGATGTCCAGATAGGGACCGGCCGGTTTAACCATAAGCATGTCAGCGCCTTCGGCTTCATCCAGGGCGGCTTCACGCAGGGCCTCGATGGCGTTGGCAGGATCCATCTGATAAGTCTTCTTGTCACCTGCTTTGGGGGCAGAATCCAGAGCACCGCGGAAAGGCCCGTAATAGGCGCTGGCATACTTGGCCGTGTAACTCATGATGGAAACCTGGGTAAACCCGGCCGCATCCAGGGCTGAGCGCAGGGCGGCCACACGGCCGTCCATCATGTCACTGGGGGCGACGATGTCCGCCCCTGCACGGGCATGGCAGAGGGCCTGCTGGCAAAGCACTTCCACCGTTTCGTCGTTCAGGATGCGGCCATCAGCCGCGACAAGACCATCGTGGCCGTCGCTGTTGTAAGGGTCCAGCGCCACGTCTGTGATCACCATCAGGGTGGGATGCGCAGCCTTCAGCGCGCGGATGGCCCGGGGGACCAGGCCCCCGTCGTTGTGGCACTCTTCGGCACCGGGGGTTTTCAGGTCGTCCGGAATGCGAGGAAACAGGACCACAGCGGGAATGCCCAGAGCGTGGGCTTCACCGGCTTCTTTGACGAGATCCGCCACACACCAACGCTGGCAGCCGGGCATGGCGCTGATGGGCGTATTTTCATCCCCTTCCTGGAGGAAGAGCGGGTAAATGAGGTTTCCGGGCGTGAGCACGGTTTCGCGCACCATGTCGCGGATGGCGGGCGACTGGCGGTTGCGGCGCGGACGGATGGAAAGGTTCATGCCTTCTACCATGGCGGGGGTGAAGGCGCGGTCAAATGTCAGTGCCGGTGCTTGCCGTCCTTCGCCGCCTGCTGGGCCTCGTGTGTGTCCAGCGGGATGCCGGGGTCCTTCTGTTCCGCCAGCCAGCGGTCGAGTTCGGCGGAGAGGCGTTGCTTCACGGATGCCAGTTTCTCATCCCCTGCGAGATTGGTCATTTCATAGGCATCTTCAGACGTGTGATACAGCTCTTCAGCCGGACGATGCAGGTAGCGTTTCACCAGCTTGTAGATGGCAGGTCTATCCCAGCTGTTACCCATCCAGGTGGGCCAGTAGGGATTGTTCAGGGCACCTGCGCCCATGACGTGTTTTTCGATGTAGATCTCATTTGGTGTGAGATTCCGGATGTAGCGGTACTCGCCATCCGAAACGGTGCGGATGGGGTAGGCGGAACCCTCCGGGATGTTGTTGTGCATGGCATAGGCATGGGTGCGCGGCCCTTTTTCATCCTTGCCCTGCAACACGATGGCAAAGCTGAGCCCATCTACGCCCGAAGACTGCAATGCCTCAGGTGAAGCACCTCCTATCTCCAGCAGTGTCGGCACTACGTCGGCATACTGCACCAGGGCGTCCGTTCTTTTACCAGCGGGCACGTGCCCCGGCCAGCGGGCCATGAGGGCGGTGTGGAGACCGGTGTCCCAGTTGGTCCACTTGTTTCCAGGGAACTGGGATCCCTGCTCCGATGAAAAGAGAACCAGAGTGTTTTCCTCCAAGCCCTGGTTTTTCAGCAAATCCAAAATCTCGCCCACCTGGCCATCCATGTAAGTGATCTCGGCAAGATAGCGGCCGAAGTCTTCCCGTGTGCGCGGAGTGTCCGCGATGTTCGGCGGCAGTTTGATCTTTCGCGGCGGGTATTGAGAGGCGTCGCCCATCACCCAGGGCACATGCGGTTCCACCAGGGCAACCACCAGGCAAAACGGCTGCGCGGCATCCTTGGTCATGAAGGAATGCAGGCCCGCCAGATCGTGCTTCTGCGTGGGATTGCGGACGCAGTTGGGATCAAACCCGGGGACTTCTTCAAAAGGAAACGAAGCCTCTGGCAGCACATGAGATTTCCCAGCCAGACCTACTCGATAGCCCTGCGCACCCAGGTGCTGAGGCAGGCTGCGGGTGCCGGGACGGCTGGCGCTGTGGTTCCAGGCGCAGCCGTTGCGCATGGGATACTGGCCGGTGTAGAGCTCTGCCCGGCAAGGCTGGCACATCGCTGCGCTGACATAGGCGCGATTAAAGACCAGCCCTTGTGAGGCAAGGCGGTCAAGGTGAGGTGTTTTGGCATTATGGCCGCCGTAAACGGGCAGGTCGTTGTAGGTGCAGTCATCGGCAAGAATAACCAGGATGT
>DASWXG010000097.1:0-6570 GCA_036405615.1 Prosthecobacter sp.
GTTCCAGCCACATGGGCGGGATTTTTTTGAGGCCGATCAGCCACCACAGCATGGTGCCCCAGTAGCCGAGGCAGATCACCAGCCCGAGGAAATTGAAGGACCTCGCCTGGGCATCAATGCGCAGCAGGCGGTAGTATTCCACGGCTCCGGCCACACCAAAAAAGCCGGTGAGGGTGATGAGTAGCCAGTCTTTCTTCCATTGTACCGCCACCCAGATGATGGCCCACAGGATCAGAGTGCTGAACAGGCGGGACATGAACACACGGCGCTTGCTCGGTGGGTGGGCTGCGGCGGTGTCAGGGGTCATGGGGTCGGTTCAGGGCAAGAAAACGGAAAGTCCATTAAGAGCAGGTGGCAGCCAAACTGCAAACATCAATCCAGGCAGGCGACGCTAGAGAAAGCGGAAAAGCAGGGGTGAGAAAAATGATTCTGAAACTTGGCACAGATTTGGCTTTGCCTGCCATATGCAATCTTCGACGGGAGAAAATCACAAATGGTAGTCTCTGGTCGTTGCAATCCCGCCAAACCACACATCTAATAGCGACAGCCATGAAAAAAGTCGAAGCGATCATCAAGCCCTTCAAACTCGAGGACGTCAAAGAAGCTCTCTCTGAAGTGGGAGTGGAAGGAATGACCGTCGTTGAGGTCAAAGGATTCGGCCGCCAGAAGGGCCACACTGAAATCTACCGCGGTTCTGAATACACGGTGGACTTCCTGCCCAAGGTGAAGATCGAAGTCGTGGTTGAAGATGCTCGCAGCGAAACCGTGGTGGACGCCATCGTCAAAGCTGCCAACACCGGCAAGATCGGTGACGGCAAAGTTTTCGTCAGCGATGTGATCGAAGCTGTCCGTATCCGCACCGGTGAGCGCGGTTCTGACGCCATCTCCGGCTCTTAATTTTCTTTCAGGATCTTATTGCCAAAAACCCGCACGGCTTTGCTGTGCGGGTTTTTTTATGCCGCTGGCCAAATGGAATAAAACCGGTGTGCTGGTCTTCCTCCCTGCGTGACATCACGGTCACCACAAAGTTCTTCACAAAAAATAAATCATTGTGAATAAATGGCTTGTTGGCTGCTCTAATTTTTGAGAGCCTTCTCTTCAGCCCCGTGATTCCTTCACCAAAATCACACTGTGGATTCACACACTTGGCATTCCAATTGCGCCAAGGAAAGGCAACTCCCCCTCGAGGGGAGTCCACGTCTTAACCACCAACCCAACCCTCCATGGACCGCGACGACCATCCCGCCAACGTAGCTCCAACCTTCCTCGATACCCTCGACCTTGGCTCCAGTCAGCATGTCCTCCGATCTCCTGTTCCACGAAAACGAAAAGCCGCCTCGAGCCACCGTCATTCATCCTCACCGGTAGGCACGAAGACCTTCATTCTGGACACCAACGTCCTGCTGCATGACCCGGCGTGTATCAACCGCTTCGCCGAGCACCACGTGTGCATTCCGGTGGATGTGCTGAGCGAACTGGACCGGTTCAAGAATGAGATGACGGAGCGCGGTGCCAGCGCCCGCGAAGTGCACCGCGCGCTGATGAAGATCTTCTCTGCTCCGGATGCTTCTGTCACAGACGGAGTGAAGACCCCCGGCGGAGGCAACATCCGGGTGGTGGCCTTCGATCCTGAAGTGGCCCGCCGTGTGGCCAGTGTGCAGGAGTTTGAACGCATCTTCCACGGCATGGACAAGATGGACCATCGCATCCTGGCCTGTGCGCTCTGGCTGCGCGAGCAGACCAGCCCGCCGGTCATCCTGGTGACAAAGGATCTGAACATGCAACTCAAGGCCCGCGCCGTGGGCATGGAATGTGAAGATTATCTGCATGACAAGGTCGAGCCGAGAGAGGTCTCCAACTTCGAGATTGCCCGCATCGAAGTCAGCGGGCATGAACTGCAGCGTTTTGCCAGCAGCGGAAACATCACCCTGTCTGCCTCGCGGATAGGGGATGTGGTGGCCAATGATTATGTGCTGCTCACCGCAGGTGAAAAATCTTCCATGCCGGCAAAGCTGAACGCCCAGGGAGAGCTGGTGCGCCTGCTGCACACGCCTGAGTCCATCAAGGTAGGGCAGGGCCGGAGCATCAAGCCCATGAACCTCGGGCAGGCCTGCCTTCTGGATGCGCTTTTGGATCCTGAAATCAGTCTGGTCACCTGCTACGGACAGGCGGGTACCGGCAAAACACTGCTGGCTGTGGCGGCCGGGCTTTCCCAGGTGTTCGGACGTTCTTACAACGGCCTGACGGTGAGCCGGCCCATTGTCGCCATGGGGCAGACGGTGGGGTTCCTCCCCGGATCCTTGCAGGAAAAGATGCGCCCCTGGCTGCAGCCGGTTTATGACGCCCTGGACCTCTTGATGCGGCCAGTGGATAACCTCCAGGGGCCGCAGCGGAAGAAGAACCGCTTCCTGCCGGATAAAACACCCGCACAGCCTGAAGGGGCGGCTCCGTATGACGGTCTTATTCAGCAGGGGGTGATCGAGATTGAGGCGCTTTGCTACATTCGCGGACGCAGCATTCCGGACCGCTTCTTCATTTTGGATGAAGCCCAGCAGCTGACTCCTCTGGAGGCCAAAACCGTGGTCACCCGCATGTCGCGCGGCTCCAAACTGGTGCTGGTGGGAGATCCGGCGCAGATCGACAACCCCTATGTGGACAGCCGGTCCAACGGTCTGGTCTACACCCGCCAGCGCATGCGGGGCCAGCCTTTTGCCGCCCACGTACCTCTGGCAAAAGGCGAACGCAGCCCGCTGGCGGAGGCGGCTGCCCGGCTGCTCTAAACTGCAAATTTTGCCATTTGGAAAAATTTGCTGAAACTGTGAGATAGGTCCTGCGTTTCATGGCGCGAGGGGACGGTTGCCTGGCAGCCGTCCCTTTCGAACCCTACCGAACACAACGACAAATCATGAAAGCGATCACCACGATCCTCTCCGTGCTGGCCCTCGCCAGCTTCACCCTGAATGCCGCTGAAGGCGATGCCGCCAAGAAGCCGAAAATGGACCCTGAGAAGGCTTTCGCCAAAAAAGACGCCAACGGCGACGGCAAGCTCTCCAAGGAAGAATTCACCAAAGGTGCCAAGGACGCCACCAAAGCCGAAGCCGCCTTCACCAACAAGGACAAGGACAAGGACGGCAGCCTGACCAAGGAAGAATTCGCCGCTGGTCCGAAGAAAAAGAAAAAGGACGCCTGATTTTCTGAGGGCGACGCCCCAACCCGTCGCTTTCAGAGTCGAGCCGCATCCGCCACACGGATGCGGCTTTTTTGTTTCAAATAGCCATCAAAGGACTAGGTTAGAGGCTGATGAAAATCGGAAGATTGCTTCTATTCCTCCTGACCCTGGCAGGAGCCTCCCTTGCACAGACCCAGCCTTCCTCGCCGCCGCCTGTTGAGCGTTTGCGAGCCGAGCTTAACCGCTCCACCACCGGACGCCTTCTGGATGATCGCGGGCTGGCGACAGGGACGATGCCTTTGAGGAAAGGGGATGTGTACAATGTGGACGAGCAAAAAGTTGGTTCGGTGATTCTCATCGTTTCGGGCAAAAAGGTGGCCGTGCCATCCGGAGAAGTGACCGTGTCCAAAGGGCAGGTGGCGGCTCCTTCCGGCCCACAGCCGCCGCAACTCCAGCCGGTGAACAACGGACTCCCTCAGGAGCCGGCGCGTACGCCTGTCACGCCCGGAGCCATTGAGCTTGTCAGTGCCAAGTACACGCTGATGGGGAACCAGCCGCGCAATGTCAAAACCAAGCTGGCAAAGCTGATCCCGGAAGGGGTGATTGACAAGACGGTCAACGTTCTGGTCACAGATGAGCTGAGCACTGCCGCAGCTGCCCAAGGGAACTACACGGTCATTTACTCCACACAACGGCGCATCGTGCAGGAGCACCCGAAGAACATCCTGACAGTGGAATACATTTTCAATGGCCAGACCCACACCAGGCAGGTGATGGAAGACACCTACCTCACCTTGCCTTGAGGTCGGCGCGCAAACAAAAAGCCTGCCCGTTTCCGGGCAGGCTTTGACAGGACACTATCTAAGGGGAAGACCGCTTACAGCTTCTTCACGCGGAAGCTGCGGAACCCGACAGGGTCGCTGTGTCCGGCGAAGCCGATGAAGCCGCTGGTTTTGTCGAGGCCTTTCGGGGTGTGCTTGGGATCCAGCTTGCTGCGGTCCACCTGGCTGAGGTCGGCGTCCAGGATCTTGGTGCCGTTGAGGGTGACCGTAATGTGCTGGCCTTTGACCGTGACTTCCTGGTAGTTCCACTGGCCCACGGGGCGCAGGTAGCCGTGCTTGGCGCCAATGAGACCATAGAGGGAGCCGTGATACTGGTATTCCTTGAGGCCGGGTTTGCCAGCGGCAGCCATCTTGGCGTTGTAGCCGTCGCTATCAATCACCTGCAGTTCCAGCCCCTGCCAGGCGGCGTTGCCGGTCAGAGGGGTACGCAGGGCGATGCCGTTGTTGCCCGCCGGTGGCAGGATGAATTCCGTGCGGATCACGCAGTCGCCGTACTCTTCTTTGGTCAGCAGATCGCCACCTTTACCCGCCTTGCAGTAGATGGCACCATCGCGCACTTCGTAGTTTTCCACGGAACCCTGCCAGTTGCTGAGGTCCTTGCCGTTCACCATTTCAGTGAACCCTTCGTCACCGGCTGCCAGTTGCTTGTCGGCTTCCTCGGGGGAGATTTCGCGGACATAGACATTGCGCCAGCGGATCTCGCTGCCGTGGGTCTGAAGCTGGATCGGGCCCTTGGCAAAGGCTGGGTCCTTCATGAAGCCAGCAGGCTTCGGCGGTGCGGTTTCGCCGGGCTTGGGTTTCACATAGGCCAGATAACCGGCTTTCTTGTTGGCGAAGAAGTTTTCAAGCACCGCATTGTCCACCACCTTCTCACCGTTGAAGATGATGGTCACCCGCTCACCGATCATGGTGATCTTGAAGCTGTTCCACTCCCCCAGCGGCTTGTCCATGCGCTTGGAGGGATCTTTGCCAGGAGCGCCTGCGCTGTTGTTCCAGAGGCCGCCGGAGCCCTTGGCCCGGCCAAGCCCTTTTGGATCTTCTTCATCTGCATCCCAGATCTGCACCTGGGGGATGCCGCGAAGGTAGACGCCGCTGTCACCTTTGGGCAGGGCCTTGTATTCCACCCAGAGTTCAAAATCGCCGTAGTCCTTGTCAGTCGTCAGGTAGAGGCCTTTGCCGTCATTCACCAGTTCGCCATTTTCCACTTTCCAGTGGGCATTGACGTGGTCGTCGGCGGCTTTGCCGTTTTTGTCCACAGCACCGCCCTCGACGGACTGCTTTTTGTAGGCGGCCTGCTGTTCCGGCGTCATGGCCCAGAGTTCGCTCGGGTCACGGGTGCCCCATCCGTACCAGCCGGAGAGGTCCTTGCCATTGAAGATAGCCTTGAAGCCCTTAGGGGGGACATTGTTTTCGGCCTGGAGTGAGCCGGTGAGGGCAGCCAGTGCCAGCAGAGAGGAAAAAAGCGGTGCTTTCATGGTGAATGAAGGGAGTCGGGCACCGGGCTGGCGTTCTTTCAGCAGGTGTGCGTGCCGGTGGGGCGCATTTTGATACTTTCGGGATATGCGGTGTTTGGGCTGGCAAAGGCAGAACCTCCAGACTGAAGATGTGCCGCCATGGCAGAAATGCTTCCCAAGTCCCGTATTTGGAGGGAAGATTCTCCGTTATGCGCGTGCTCCTCTGTTTGTTCCTGGCAGTTTCCGGCTTGGCGGCTGCACCGCTGAAGTCTGTGGAAGATCTGGCTGCCGAGACGAAGCGTTCCGTGGTCAAGGTCCTCCAGGAGGGCAGGGATGGGGTGGACGGTCTCGGGTCCGGTTTCATTGTTTCTGAGGACGGTTTGATTGCCACCAACCTGCATGTTATTGGCGAGGCCCGGCGGCTGGAGGTGGAAACCGCCAGCGGTGACAAACTGGAGGTGGTGGAGGTGACCGCCACGGATGCTCACTGGGATCTCGCCTTGCTGCGGGTGGCCAAAAAGGGGCTGCAGCTGAAGCCGCTGCCGCTGGCCGACAGTGATGGTATCCGGCAAGGCCAGTCCATTGTGGCCATGGGAAATCCCCAAGGTCTGGGTTTCAGCATTGTGGAAGGGGTGGTCTCCGAGTTTCCGGATGTAGTCAACGACACTCCGATGATCCGGCTGGCGCTGCCGATCGAAAAAGGCAACAGCGGCGGCCCGCTGCTGAACCGTCAGGGGCAGGTGCTCGGCCTGTTGACCATGAAGTCCGCAGTTACGGAGAATCTGGGTTACGCGATGCCGGTCAATGAACTGAAAAGGCTGATTGAAAAGCCGAACCCGGTGCCGATGAGTCGCTGGCTGACCATCGGGGTGTTGAATCCGAAATTGTGGACGGCATTGTCAGGCGCACGCTGGACCCAGCATGCAGGCATCATTAAGGCGGCCACTCCTGGCACGGGATTTGGCGGACGTTCCCTCTGCCTGTGGGCAGCGGAGAAACCGGAGGAGACTGTCGAGGTCGCTGTGAATGTCCGTCTGGAGGATGAGGCGGGGGCCGCCGGGCTGGTTTTTTGCTCTGACGGAGGAGACGTGCATTACGGTTTTTA
>DASWXG010000098.1:0-1597 GCA_036405615.1 Prosthecobacter sp.
ACAGGGGCGGGCGTGACCGAGGAAGTGACCCGACGCTCGATTTCAGAAGCCAGGGTGGCGGCAAATTCGTTGGCCAGATTGCCGGTGCTGTGGCTGAAGGGACGCGGTTGTTCCCCAGGGCGCTTCAGCAGGAAGAACTGGTTCTCCTGCAGGCCCTTCAAGTCCATGCGGCCAAAGTCCACCGGAACCAGGCCCACGGGGATGAGTGGCTTGGCGCCGGTGACAAAGTGAGGCAGTTCGTGCTCGCTGATGTACCTGCTGACCAGGAACTCGGGGGAAACCAGGAGCAGGCCGAAGTCGCACTCGGTGATGGCGTTTTGAATGTCGTCATGCCAGCCTGTACCGACCTTGATCTTGCGATCGTGCCAGATTTCAAACTGGAAGCGCTTCGAAAGCTTCAGCTGGGTTTCCAGTAGTTGCTCCAGGCGGAGAACCTTGGACTCATCCTTGTGGGCGTAGCTGAGGAAGAAACGGATCAGGGGTTTTGGCAGGATGCCGCGTTCCATCTCCAATCCCGTGGTCACCACGCCTGAGGGCTGCACCAATGCCTCCACCCGGTCCAGCGGGCTAACCGCCTCTGTGGTGAAGGCAGCAAGATTGGCTAGCGCGGGATCTGGGCCCTCCAGCCAGCAGAAGCGTTCTTCGGGGCTGCGCCGCTTCTCTGAATCCACCACCAGTTCGAAGCCTGCATGTACCTTTGCGGCCGCCGTGTTGAGGCGAGTGCAGAAGACCTGGAAGGCGGCCAGGGCGTCGGCACGTGCCTTGCCGGGGGCGACAACCTCCAGGGCTTGTGCGAGCGAAGCCTTGCCGTTTTCGAACAAGGGAAGGAGGCCTTCGAATCGCTCCCGGTAGGTTTTGCCCAGTTCGTCCAGCAGGGGCTGGATGGACAGCGTGATCTGAGAAGAGGTAAGAGTGATGGTGTCAGGCATGGCGGTGAATGGTATGAATCAGAACCCGGCAAGGCCGAGGTCACGGAGGACTTTTTGGACCACAAACGCGGTCAAACTGATGAGGCTGCCCACTTTGATGACGAGGTAGGCATACTTGGTGAAAGGGTCGGTTTCGGAGGTTTTCACGTGGAAAGAAGTGATTTGGTTCATCTCTTGAACGTTGGAAGATGCCTCGATTTTAGAAAAAATGAAAGGATTGCAACGATTGGTTGGATTTGAATGATCGTATCGCCCTGAAAGTGAAGCAGTTCAGAGCGAAAAAATTTTACCAACTTTTTTGCGTGGGCCGCCGTTTGGAACGCATGAGACATTTTCTCCGCCTCTGTGTCGCCCTCGGTCTAATCGCCACACCGTATGCCGCTGAGATGCCCTTCACGGCACCGGGGATGAAGCATGACATCGAATTTGCCAAGGCGGGCGAGGTTTCGCTGACGCTGGATGCGTATGTGCCGCCAGATGCGAAAGGGGAACTGCCGACCTGCATCCTGGTGCATGGGGGTGGCTTCACGCATGGGGAGAAGCAGGTGTTTATCCGGCCGCTGTTTGAGCCGCTGGTGAAGGCGGGGATGGTGTGGTTTACGATCAATTACCGGCTGGCGCCGGATCATCAGTGGCCGGCGTGCGCGGAGGATGTGGCGGCGGCGGTG
>DASWXG010000099.1:0-4061 GCA_036405615.1 Prosthecobacter sp.
TAAAAGATGATGGTGTCATCTGCCAGACCGGCTTTTTCCAGTTCATCCAGAATGGCACCAGCCTGACTGTCCATCAGCGTCATCTGGTCATAGTAGTTGGCCCAGTCGTTGCGGATTTCCGGTGTGTCCGGATGGTAGGGAGGCAGCGGAATCTGCTCCGGAGAAATGCGAAACTTTGTCTTGCCCGGCTTGGGAGCCACCTGGCTTTCATGGCTGTAGGTGAAGTTAAAGACGGCAAAAAACGGTTGGTCCTTCTTGCGGTTCTGGTAGTGGGCTTTTTTGCTGCTCTCATCCCAGATCTTCTTCCCTTCGGCCCCTGTCACATTGTAGTCCGTTTTGCTGTTGTTGCTGCAGTAGTAACCGGCCTCGCGGAGATACTGGGGATACAGGCGGAAGGCTGCGGGGATGGCGACATTGCTGCGGTGGTTCTGCATGCCCAGTGTGGGGGCATACATGCCGGTGATCAGAGTCGTGCGCGCCACGGAGCAGACCGGCGCATTGGAAAAAGCGCGCCGGTAGCGCACCCCCTGCGCGGCCAGTTTGTCCAGATTCGGGGTCTTGGCCAGGCTGTCGCCATAGCATCCCAGCAGCGGGCTGTTGTCCTCGCTCGTGATCCATAAAATGTTAGGCCGGGGAGCGTCTGCCGCCACGCCCGGCAGCACGGTGGCAAACAGCAACAGCAGGAAGAAAAATGTGGCTTTGTTCATGGTCGTTTTTTGGCGGCTCCGGCCTTGCCCGGCCTCAGGGCGGCAGCGGGTTTGTCAATGATCACTCTCACGTCATTGGCCTGGGCAGGTCCGGGCGTGGAGCGGCCCTCTGCCACGTATTTTTCCAGCAAGGTCCGCAGTTCCTTCACCTTCTCCGGGTTCCGGGCATAGAGGTTGTCCTTCTCAATGAGATCCTCCTTCAGGTTGTACAGTTCGCCGGGCTGGTCGTGGGCCACATAGCCGCGCTGCTGTTTCAGCCAGTCCGGTTCACCGGCGCGGCGGTTGTCATCACCCGTGGGGGTGGCGATGAGCACCCAGTCGCCCTGGCGGATGGCAAAACGGCCCGATCCGCTGTGGTGAACCGTGGCCTCTCTGACGGGGCGACCTAACGGCTGATCCCACAAAACAGAAAGAAGGTTGTAACTGTCCACCGCCGTATCACCCGGATACTCCGAGCCTGTGATGGCGGCAGCGGTGCTGAAGAGATCCACATGGCAGACGGTTTCATCCGACACACGGCCAGCCTTGATCCTGGCAGGCCAGCGCGCCACAAACGGCACCCGGTGCCCGGCTTCCCAGAGATCGCGTTTGGCACCACGCAAGCCGTCCAGGCTGTGATGTTTGTAGAGCTGCACACGCTCGTACACTCCGGGCTTTACCTCGCCCGTGACTTCAGGGCCGTTGTCACTGGTGAAAATGATCAGAGTGTTCTCAGCCGCACCGGAACGTTCCAGGGCCTCCAGCACCTGCCCCACGCACCAGTCTGTCTGGTGCACAAAATCACCGTAGTCGCCCACCGTGGTCTTGCCGCGAAACTCCGGCGACGGCACTACGGGATAGTGCGGTGAAGTCAGCGCATAGTAGAGAAAGAAGGGCTTTCCGGCTTTGGCCGAACGCTCGACAAAAGACACGGCCTGGCGGTTCAGCTCCGGCAGGATGTCCACCAGTTTCCAACCCGGCAGCATCGGGCCGGGGCGGTTGAATCCGTCTTCCCGTCCGGTATCCGGCAGGTTGGGAATGCCCAACGTCCGGTCCCCCTTCAAAAAGCAGTAAGGAGGATAGTTGGGCACATCCACGCCGAAGTAGAAATCAAACCCGTGATCCAGAGGACCGCTCCGGAAAGGCTGGGAGAAATCCACATTGCTGAGGCGGTCTTCCCCCGATGACGCAGGCTTTCCATCTTTAACCGGCCACTCGATGCCCAGATGCCATTTGCCCACCATGCCCGTGCTGTAACCGGCCTCCTTCAGCAGTGTCGCAACGGTCGGCTGGTCTTTCTTCAGCAACGGTCCTTCCCAAGGCCGGATCACCCCGGACTGAAGTCCGGAACGCCAGGCGTAGCGGCCTGTCAGCAACGCATAACGGGTGGGGGAGCATACGGAAGCCGGAGAATGGGCATCGGTAAAACGGATCCCTTCGCGGGCAATCCTGTCCACATTCGGCGTTGGGATTTTAGACGGCTGCTTTTTGTATGCGCCGATGTCCCCGTACCCGAGATCATCCGCGAGGATGAAAATGATGTTAGGCGCAGGTGCCTCCTTCTCTGCGGCTGCGAGAAAAGGCGGGAGGATGGCCAGGACAGCGGCCAGACAGGCAAGTGTTTTCATAGCTGGATGACAATGGATGGAATCGCCCGCAAGACGGCAGGCGGGGTCATTGCTTTTTCTTCTTTCCTTCCGCCTTCCAGCGCGGCTCCCACTCAGGCAGCGGTGTGCGGGCGGTCTTCAGATAGTCGCCGATCTTTTGAGCAATCTCAGGATGTTCTTTCGCCACATCGGTCTGCTCGGCGATGTCATTTTGCTGGTCATAGAGCTTCACCGGAGCGTCGGGGCCTCCCTGGCGGATGCCCTTCCAGCGGCCGTCATAAAGCGCGGCCTGCTTGAACCCGCCCTCATGAAACTCCCAGTACAGAAATTCATGCCGGGCCTGTCCTTCCTGACCTAACAAAGAGCGCTTAAAACTGATGGATTCCAGGCCTTGGGGAAACCTGGCACCGGCAAGGTCTGCCGCAGTGCCCAGCCAGTCGGCAAAGGAGCCGACATGGTCGCTGACCGTTCCGGCTTTCACCTGCCCAGGCCACCACGCGATGAGAGGCACGCGGATGCCGCCATCCGTGAGGCTGCGTTTAATGCCCGTAAAAGGGCCGGACGGGGCAAAGCGGGAGAGGTCGTGATTGCTCTCATTGTGCGGGCCGTTGTCACTGGTGAAAATGACCAGGGTTTTCTCCGCCAGACCTTCTTTCTTCAGAAGGTCCAGCATGCGGCCCACATAGCCGTCCAGACGGGTGATCATCGCCGCCTGGCCTTTGTCCGGCGCTGGCCAGTCTTTGTCAGCGTAAGGACCGTAATCTGGAACCTCGGCCCCGTCCTTCAAGGCGCGGTTGCGTTCGTTGTTGGCGTGAGGCACCACCATGCTCCAGTAGAGGAAGAAAGGACCTGTCTTGTTGGCCTCGACAAACTTCAGGGATTCTTCGGCAAAAAGATCGTCGGAGTACTGGACGGCTTTTGTGGCATAACCCACGCCATTGTCCCCCAGAGATGTCACCACATTCGGCAGCGATTCCTTCGTCTCGTTTCTCCACAGGTAATCCGGGTAGTGGTTGTGGGCGTGGCTCTGGTTCAGGTAGCCGTAGAAGAAATCAAACCCCTGCTTGCGCGGCAGGCCGCTTTCCGCCTCCCCCACATCTCCCAGCCCCCATTTGCCGATGAGTGCCGTCTTGTAGCCGGCGTCCTGTAGCACCTTGGCCACGGTGACATCTCCCGGTTTCAAGGCCTGCGCAGCGGGATTGGTCTTGCCCGCATTTCCACGAACACGGGTGTGACCGTGATGCAGTCCTGTCATCAGCACACTGCGTGAGGGAGCGCAGACGGTGGCACCGGCATAGAAATGCGTGAACTTG
This sequence comes from Prosthecobacter sp., assembly GCA_036405615.1. GTDB lineage: Bacteria > Verrucomicrobiota > Verrucomicrobiia > Verrucomicrobiales > Verrucomicrobiaceae > Prosthecobacter. Next base: position 3,607 of record DASWXG010000099.1, read on the forward strand.
GTCCCTTGCTCCGCCATGCGGTCGAGGTTCGGCGTCTGGATGACTTTCTGCCCGTAGCAGCCCAGATCGCCATAACCCAGGTCATCGGCCATGATCCAGATGATGTTCGGTTTCTCCTGGGCCAAAGCCGAAACGCCCGAAGCCAGGACATGCAGCGTGGTCACAAACAGAGCAGAGAGGAAGAACGGGCGGCGAAACATGGCGGCAGGAAAGTGAGATCTGGGCAAAAGGGCAAAGCCTGACAACGCAGGTGGCGACCTCTCATTTCATCCAGAACGCGGCTTTTGAAAAAGAGAAGCCCGGCCTCCGCCACAAACCTCTGGCCCGCCCTGCTGCGCCCGTGTAGAGAAACTCATGAAACTTCAGCAAAACCAGTTGTGGAAACAGGGCGATACCTACCTGCGCATTGTCCATTGGGAACGCACTTTTATCGTCTACAAGATCATGAAAGACCC
>DASWXG010000100.1:0-1798 GCA_036405615.1 Prosthecobacter sp.
CAGCACGGCCAGACGGCAGTCCAGGCCGGAAGGCTTGGAGGAAGTACGTGTGGAGGGGGTCGCCATCAGTTTAGAATTAGAATTGGAATGATTCTAACTGCACTGGATACGCCATGGGTTCAAGGGCGGATTGCGGGATAAATCAGTATTGCCGCTGTTGTGAGCCCGTGTGATCGTGCGTTTTGCGTTCTGTAATGGAGGGTAGAGTCAGCATTTCGTAGCTCGCTGTTCAGAAAAACACTTGCCGTCTTGTTTCCCTTCCCTAAGCTCGTCAGGGCATGCTCCCCCCGGCCCCTAGCCGCAGCCCACTGCTCGCGTCTCTCAGTCCTCGACTTTATCGGGGAAACGCCTTCCGGCTGACAGGGTTGCCCGTGACTGCCACCGTGCGTGAAATTGCACGCCGGGCAGAGCGCCAGAAGATACTGGCGGAACTGGGCGGACAAGCCGCAGCCCAGCACGGCAGCAGCGATCATGGGCCGGATGCCGACACACTGAGGGAGGCCATGGGCCGGCTGAAGAATGTCGAAGCCCGTGCGCTGGACGAGTTTTTCTGGTTCTGGCCGCAGGATTGGGATCAAGCGAACTCTGACCCTGCTCTTGCTGCCGTAGGCTGCCAGGACCTGGTGGGCGCTGAAAAGATCTGGCGTGACCGCGCCGGTGCCTCGCAGGATACAGCCGCTGTGCACAATCTGGCGGTGCTGTGCCACCTGCAGGCATTGGAGTCTCCTGAGGATGAACCCCAGACAGAGGCGCTGTGGAAGCAGGCCTGGGAGTTCTGGCCCTTGGTGGTGGACGATCTTCCATTTTGGGAGTCCTTCAAAGCGCGCATCCGGCAGGTGAACGATCCGGCCCTGACCACCGGCTTTGCCCATCGGTTGCGCGAAGAGCTGCCTGCGGGTCTGGCCCGGATCAACGCCACTCTGGCCCTGGAACTGGCCCAGCAAGGGAAGCTGGCAGAGGCCAGACGGCACGTGGCGCTCTACTCGTCCCTCTGGCCGGGAGACGAAGGCATAGCGCAGGTGCGGAGAGACTTGCTCGCGCCGCTGCGCTCACGGTTGGAACAAGCCGTGGAGACGGCGCTTGCCGCCACCGGGCGGCAGCCGGAGACGGGCATCCGGCAGGCCCGGACGTTGCTGGACACAGCAGAGCCCTGGCTGAACATCCTGGAAGTTTTCGAGAACAGGACCCACCCGCTTTTTGGAAAGGTGGCCGATGCCGCGACGCATTGCGCCTCCAAGGGTTTTGACACCCTGTCTTTGCTTAACATAGGGACCCATGTTGAAGGGGAGGAAGCCACCGCCTGTTTTCGGGTGCTGACCCGCGCCAGCCTTCTGGCCGAGTCCCCGGACCTGAAGGAAAAGACGGAGACCAAGATCCGCCAGGTGCATGCCCGGTTGCAGGCAGACCGCGCTTTCCTGGAGCTGATGGGTCCCGTTCGCGCTGGTGTGAGAAATCCGGCCCAACTCATGCGGCGGCTGGAGAAGGAAGTGTTTCCCCAGCTGGATCTCCGCCTGAAAAACCCGGAGATGGACGCGGCCGGCCAGAAGCTGCTCAGCAACTGTGTCGCCCACTTTCTGCTGGGCATTCTTCACGAATATGGCGACCGGCCGGGCAATGAATTCATGGCCAAAAAAGCGCTGATGGCCGGTGCGAGGTATGCCCGCGAACCAGAGCTGGTGTTCCTGTTCCGCCAGAAAAGCGACCAGGTGCTCCAGGCGGAGATTGAGGCCAGGCGCAGACGGAAAAAGGGGATTCTGGAACTGGCTGCGGGAGCGGTCTTTTTCGCCTTTTTCCTGAT
>DASWXG010000101.1:0-8283 GCA_036405615.1 Prosthecobacter sp.
CATGGATGCGGGGGCGGAAAGGGACGAAAGCGTGGTGGGTGGGCTTTCTGGGAGGCCGCTGCGTCGTGTCGGCGGCTTTGGCTAAAACCGCTTTACTTTGCGGCGGCAGCCGGGAAAGCGCGGCATCTTGCACAGAGCAGACGCCATGTAAAGGACAGAGGCGGAAGACTTCACCTCAGAATGGCAAATTACCCGGGGTTAAGGCTGTTTGGCCGGGACAAACCACTGCCGGAACTCGTCCAGACTGCCGATGGCCAGCGAGACTTCGTATTCAAACACCAGCCCCGGTTTCAGGGAGAAGGTCTGGATGGGGGCCAGGTAAGAGCAGTCGCCACGGTTGCCGTGGCGCACCCGGTAGGCGGTGATGTCCTCCGCATGCGGGATGTGCAGACCCACTCCCCTGTCCCTTTCATTTACCCAGGCCACCCAAGGTTCCGGCCCCCGCTTGAAATACTCATTGGGAAAGCCCGGCTGCTTGCGCTGAAACTGGCCATCTGCACCTGCGAAGACGAGAGTATCGAACTCGGGATTCACAAACAGAGCCGGCAGTTCCTGGTGGTGGGGCTGGTGGGTCTTTTCTCCCTGATACCTCATCTTGAACTTCAGCCGGGCCTGTTGGCCATCCAGGCGGAGCCATTGTTCCAGCACCACTTCGGACAGCAGCTTTCCCGTGGCCCAGTGGCGGGGGCTGATTCTCGCGTACAGGAGGTCTTTCTCCACACGGCTTTCGGTCACCTGGGCCGGTTGGTTTCGCCAGCTGCCACCCTGGACCGGGTTGTAGCGCCAGAGTTTGCCGTTCCAGTCGCTGCCGTCCGGATCGCCGTAGTAGGACTGCTGAACGTAGCGGCCCACATCGTAGGCGTTCAGGAGATTGTCCTGGCTGCCGGAGGCGGAGAACCAGCCGATGCAGGCACCTGCGTCCAGGTTTACCCCCAGGCGGACCTGGCCGTTGTCCAGGTAGGCCCATTTCTCTTCGGCCCGGACCTCGCCGGAGCACAGCAGCAGACAAAGCAGGAGCAGCAAACGCATGCGGAGAGAGAAGCCACGCCGGACGCCGGAGCAAGCCCAGCGCGGGTTTTTCCGCAGATGAAGGCGCGGCCCGAAACCTGCCGCAATAGTATGAGGACCTGACCTTGTGCCCTCGGCGGGCCAGTGTAGGGTGCCGGGGTGTCCCCTGCCATAGCCACCCTTGTCTACCCGCTGACCGCCGCCCTCCTTTACGCCTTTGGCGCGCTGGTTCTCAAGCGGTCCAGCGAGCTGGGGATCGGCCTTTGGCGCACCACTTTTGTGGCCAATTTCATCGTGGCGGGGCTGTTTTCCCTGCTCTGGATGCTCGGCGGGCCGCCGGTGCAAAAGGATCTGCTCTGGCAGCCGGGCATCATCGCCATGTGCCTGTTTTTTGGCCAGATCTCCCAGTTTGTGGCTTTGGAGAAAGGGGATGTCTCTGTGGCAGTGCCAGTCTTCGGGCTGAAGGTCATCCTGGTCGCCTTTCTGACCCCCATCATCATTGGTGAGGCTGTTGGCGCGAAACTGTGGGTGGCGGCTTTGCTCAGCGTCATCGGCATCGCTTTCCTGAACAAAAAAGACCAGGGCAAAAGCCCCCGCGGGCTGGGCATCACCCTGGTGGCAGGGGGCACCGGGGCGGTGTGTTTTGCCGTGTTTGACGTTCTGGTTCAGAAATGGGGACCGCAGTGGGGCGTGGGCCGTCTGTTACCCCTTATCTTCTGGATCAACGCCCTGCTCTCCTGCGGGCTGATCTTCCGTTTCTCCGCCCCTCTCAGCGCCATTCCGAAGCAGGGCTGGGCCTGGCTGACAGGCGGCTCCGTCCTGCTGGGCACCCAGAGCATCCTGTTCGTGAGCACTCTGGCCGTTTACGGCAAAGCCACCTCGGCCAACATCATGTATGCCTCGCGCGGGCTGTTGAGCGTGGTGCTGGTGTGGATGATCGGCCACTGGTTCGCCAACAGCGAACAGCACCTGGGCAAGGTGGTGATGCGCTGGAGGCTGGCAGGAGCGCTCATGATGATGAGCGCCATCGTGCTGGTGGTCGTCTGAGCCTGCCCCTAATCTAACCCGGCTGGTTGCCGGGCAGCGGCCCGCTCTCTGCACCTTACAGGTACGGCTCGATCTCCAGCTTGCCGTTGGTGGCGCAGATGAACATCGTGCCCGGTTTCACCGTGCTGTCACGGGTGAGGATCTTGCCCCCGGCCGCCTCGACCAGCAGCACGCCGGCGGCGATGTCCCAAAGGCTGATCTGCTCCTCCACATAGGCATCCAGGCGGCCGCTGGCGATATAGGCCAGGGCCAGGGCGGCGCTGCCCAGCATGCGGGTCTTGAACACCTCGTAGCTGATGCGGCGGTAGCGCTCGAACCCGGCGTCCAGGGCGGACTTGCTCTTGGAGAAGCCCACGGTCACCACGGCCTCGCTCATTTGGGTGCGGGCGCTGACGGAGATCGGCTGGCCGTTCAGGGTCGGCACTCCGCCTTTGATGACAGACCAGGTCTCGTTCTGCATCGGGTCATGGATCACGCCCAGCAAAGGCTCCTTCGTGGCGCGGACCCGCGCGGCGATGGACACGCAAAAGTGTGGGATGCCGTAGAAATAGTTCACCGTGCCGTCGATGGGGTCCACGATCCATTCCACATCGCCATCACCGCCCACATCGCCTTCCTCTTCACCCAGGATGCGGTGGTCGGCATTGTAGCCAAGGATGATGTCGGTGATGAGCTTCTGTGTGCGAACATCCAGTTCCAGCTTCACGTCCCGGCGGTGCATTTCATTGACCGTCTTGGCCAGGGTGAAGTTTTCTTTGATCAGCTTGCCCGCCTGGATGGCGGCTTCGGTGGCGATTTCGATGAGTTCAGGCATGGAGGAAGGGGGGAAACAGGGGCGAGGCGGGGAAAACAGACCCCGCCGGTTAAGGGGCAATTTTGGCGGCGGCGAGACGGGAGATGAGGGCTATCAGCTCCCGGGCCAGGTCAGCTTTGCTCTGGCGCGGCAACCGCAAGGCGGGCGCGTCAGGCCGAAACAGAGTGACTTCGTTCTCGGTGCTGTCAAACCCGATGCCCGGCTGGGAAACGTCGTTGGCGACGAGCAGGTCGCAGCCTTTGCGGCGGCATTTTTCCTGGGCGTTGGCAGCCAGGTTTTCAGTTTCGGCCGCAAAGCCCACCAGGAAACCGGCATAACCGAAAATACTTCGGGCAGAACCCAGAATGTCCTCGGTTTTCTCCAGTTCCAAAGTCAGGCGGTCACCGGTCTTCTTGATCTTTTGCTCCGCGACGGCGGCGGGCCGGTAGTCGGCCACAGCCGCAGAGAAAATGGCCGCTGCATGGCTGGAGAGGCGGTCCCGTACGGCTTCAAACATCTGCCGGGCAGTTTCGGTTTGCACCGTTTCCACCCCCTGGGGGGTGGGAAGGTTCACGGGGCCTGAAATGAGCGTCACTTCGTGGCCTGCATCCCTTGCCGCTTCGGCCAGGGCGTAGCCCATCTTGCCAGAAGAGCGGTTGGTGAGGTAACGCACCGGATCCAGCGGTTCGCGGGTGGGACCGGCGGTGATGAGGATTTTCATGCCGTCTGCGGCGGGTGCAGGATGGCCTGGGCGGCGGCGGCGATTTCCTCGACCGGGGCCAGACGGCCCACGCCTTCATACCCGCAGGCCAGAAGCCCTTCGGCAGGTTGGACAAAACGCGTGCCCCAGCTTTTCAACGTCTCCACATTGCGCTGTGTGGCTTGGTGCTGCCACATCTTGCCGTTCATGGCCGGGGCGATCAAGACGGGTGCCCGTGTGGCCAGTGCGATGGCGGTCAGCGCATCGTTGGCGAAACCATGAGCCATCGAGGCCAGGATGTTGGCGGTGGCCGGGGCGATGAGCAGCAGATCTGCCTCATCTGCCAGCTGGATGTGGCTGGGCTGCCAGCCTCCCTTCTCCGCGAACAGGTCAATGATGACCGGACGCCGGGACAGCGTTGAGAGGACCAGGGGCGTGACAAACTCCGCAGCCTCCTTGGTCAGGACACAGGTGACTTGGTGACCTGCTTTGGTGAGCTGGCTGGTCAGGTCGGCAGCCTTGTAGGCAGCGATGGAGCCGGTGATGCCAAGAACGATGCGTGCCATGGGAAAAAGGGGCAGAAAGATACCTGAAAAAGCTAGAATGCGCCAAAGGTTTGAAGGGTGGGATGAGGGAAAATTCCTCTTGGGGCATGAATGGCCCCGGAAAAGAGAACGGAAATTTGAGGTTCCCGGTTTGCATTTTGGTGCGGAAGAGGCCACGCCATGGACATGTCCTTCCTCAAGCGTTTCGAAGTCTGGCTGCTCATCCTCCTCTGCATTGGGGCTGGGGCGTGGGTCTTCATCACAGATCGCGAGCAGGACGGCAATCCGGAGAGCCTGGATCCGGCAGCAGCTGTTTCCACCGAACCAGCGGTCAAGATTCTGCGTTGCACCTTGGAAAGAGACTATGGCAACGCCCGCCTGGACATTGAACTGCGCTACCGGAATGCCAGCCCCCGCCCGCTGATCTTGCAGCCGCCGGATGTCCGCCTGCTCACTGCTGATGGCAAGGAAGTGCCTCCGTTTGTGCTGGCTGTGGAAAAGTTTCCCCAGATTGCCGCCCAGACAGCGCAGGATGTCCGCCTTCGCTACTGGCTGGACAAAACTCAGCTTCAAGGCGGCCTCACGCTCGACATCCGCGGAGCCACGGCGCCCGTAAAAACGCAGGCGCCCCTGGACCTGGAAAGCCTGGAGAACCGGAAGCCCAAAACGTGGTTTGGTCCCCTGCCTTGATCAAAAAGACACATTCGATCTTGACAGTTAGACCAAGTGGTCTATTTGTTTGCCATGCCTGAAAGGACCACCAAGGAACGCATTCTCGACGCAGCTGAAGAGCTGATGTTGGAGAAGAGCTTTCATTCGGTGGGGCTCAACGAGATCCTGAAGGCGGTGAAAGTTCCCAAAGGTTCCTTTTACCATCATTTTGAGTCCAAGGAGCAGTTCGGGGTGGAGTTGCTGAAGCACTACGTGGCGGACTCCACCGCCTACAAGTCCCGCCTTTTGCTGCCACCCAACCCGGAGCCTGATCCCCTCCTCCGTCTCCTCACCTACCTGGAGTCGAATGTGGCGCGAACCGTTGAAAATGAGGGAAAATGCCCTTGTCTCCTGGTCAAGCTGGCTTCCGAGGTCGTGGACTTTAGCGAGCCGATGCGCGAGGTTTTGGCCGATGGCACCCGTCAGTGGGCGGGCATTTTTGAGAAGCTTTTGGAAGAAGGGGTGGAAAAGGGCAAGATCGCCCCGCAGATCAAACCCGCTGCGATGGCCGCTGTCATTCTGGACCTGTGGACCGGGGCCATGCACCGGGCGTCCATGACCCGCAGTGTCTCGCCGCTTCGTGAAGCGATTGCCTTCCTGAAGGCGGTTCTGACCTTCAACACGCCGTAATTTTTTGACCGATCTTTAAACCGACCGGTCTATTCTAAGCAAAATACATCGACAAAATTATGAAACCGAAATCTCTCACAAGCGCTGACTTTGACGCCACCCTGGCCAATACTGACCAACCGGTCCTCGTGGATTTCTGGGCAGAGTGGTGCGGACCTTGCCGCATGCTTGCCCCCATCTTGGACCAGATCGCCCAGGAGCAGGAGGGCCGCGCCGTGGTGGCCAAGGTGGACATTGATGCCCAGCCGGAACTGGCAGACCGCTTTGGCATCCGCGCCATCCCGACATTGATTGTTTTTAAAAATGGTCAGCCCGTGAGCACCATCACAGGCGTAAGAGGCAAAGCGTTCATTGAAGCTGCGCTTGTCGCCTGATCCTCCCTTGCCCATCCCAGCCGCTCCTTCAAACCTCAGCCAAATCACTCCTCATGGATCTGACAAAACGCGCTCCCCGCAGCCCCCGTGTACGCCTCGGCGGCTATGTTCTCCTTCCCCGTCTGCTCGACAAATGCCGGGCTGAAATCGCAGGCACCACCGGCGACTACCACTACAACTGTCCCATGGACCGGCGTTTTTTTGACTTTGCCGGGGTAGATCATGAAGCCCTTAAGGTGGAAGTGACAAAAGGCATCGGCGACGGAGAGGCCCTCGCCTGGGTGCTGGCCAACCGAAAAAACCAGAATGGCGACTGGGAGATTGCCCAATGGAGCGCCCATCGGGAGAATGCCGTGCCGTCGGACAATGAAATGCGTGCTTATGTAAGCGGCATGGTTGCGAGCGCAGGCGGCGCCGACCGTGAAGACATTGGCACCTGGTTCGATGTCCTGGATTTTGACGATTATGTAAGCTTCGGCGGCAAGGCCTAGACGGCGCCGCTTTCTTTCCATCCCGGCTTCCCGACAAAAACGCATCATCCACCACCCACCACCTCATGAGCACTCCCGTACACGCACTTGCCGCCCTGGGTTCGGGGCAGGCCCTTCAGTCCTTTGAATACACTCCGGGTCCGCTCGGGGATGAGCAGGTTGAAATTGCCGTGGAAAGCTGCGGCATCTGCCACAGCGACCTGTCCATGCTGGACAATGACTGGGGCATCAGCAGCTATCCCTTTGTGCCGGGTCACGAGGTGGTGGGCAGAGTGGTGGAACTCGGGGCGCACACCAAGCGCCTGAAAGTGGGCGACCGCGTCGGTCTGGGATGGACTTCCTCCAGTTGCGGTTCCTGTGCCCAGTGTCTCTCAGGCAACCAGAACCTCTGTGCCACGGCCGAGGGCACCATCGTGGGCCGCCATGGTGGTTTTGCCAACCGCGTGCGCGCCCACTGGAGCTGGCTGAACCCGATCCCGGAGGGCGTGGATGCCGCCAAAGCCGGACCGCTTTTCTGCGGAGGCATCACGGTGTTCAACCCCATCATCCAGTTCGGCGTTCTGCCGACAGACCGTGTGGGTGTCATCGGCATCGGCGGCCTGGGACATCTGGCCCTGAAGTTTCTCCGCGCCTGGGGCTGCGAAGTGGTCGCATTCACCAGCAGTGACTCCAAGCGTGAAGAAGCCTTGCAACTGGGCGCTCACCGTACTTTGAACTCACGCGACAGTGCCGACCTGAAGAAAGCTGCCGGAAGCTTCGACTTCATTCTGAACACCACCAACGTGCCGTTGGATTGGAACACCTACATTGCCGCCCTGAAACCCAAGGGCCGGCTGCATACGGTGGGTGCCGTGCTTGAGCCGATGGGGCTGGCTGCATTCCCGATGATCTCGGGGCAGAAGTCTGTATCAGGCTCGCCTCTGGGCAGCCCTTCCACAGTGGATACCATGCTGGAGTTTAGCGCCCGCCATGGTATTGCACCCACGGTGGAAACTTTCCCGATGTCACGTGCCAATGATGCCCTGGAGCACCTGCGTTCTGGCAAGGCCCGTTACCGCATTGTGCTGGAAAATGACCTTGGTTAGGCCTTGTCACCTATATCTTCCTCCTGCTCATGCCCGACGTTGACCCTCTTTTCACTCCCTTGACGCTCGGCGGGCTGGAACTGCCGAACCGTATCTTCATGGCTCCGCTCACGCGCTGCCGTGCGGATGCGGACCATGTCCCCACGGACATCATGGCGGAGTACTATTCACAGCGTGCGAGCGCAGGCCTCATCATTGCTGAGGCCACGATGGTGATGGAGGGCCACTCGGCCTTTGCCGGGCATGAGCCGGGCATCTGTTCGGATGCCCAGATCGTGGCCTGGAGAAAGATCACAGATGCCGTGCATGCAGCCGGAGGCCGCATTTTCCTTCAGCTCTGGCATGGCGGACGGGCCTGCCATCCTTTTTTCAACCAGGGGGCAACGCCGGTTTCTGCCAGCGCCATGGCCATCACCGGGGATGAAATCCACACGCCCGAAGGAAAGAAGCCCTATGTCACTCCCCGCGAACTGCAGGATGAGGAACTGCCGGGCATTGTGGAAGGCTTCCGCAAGGCGGCCCTGAACGCCAAGGTGGCCGGTTTTGACGGCGTGGAGATCCATGGTGCCAACGGCTACTTGCTGGACCAGTTTTTGCGCGATGGCAGCAACCTCCGCAGCGGTGAATACGGCGGCCCGGTGGAGAACCGCGCACGCCTCCTGCTGGAGGTGGTGGATGCCGTGATCAGCGTCTGGGGTGTGGGTTTTGTGGGGGTGCGTCTCTCCCCGCTGAACAGTTTTAATGCCATGCAGGACAGCGACCCTGCGGGGCTGACCGCATATGTGGCCACCCAGCTGAACCAGCGCGGTATTGCCTATTTGCATCTGATGCGGGCCGACTTCTTCGGTCTCCAGAAGGGGGATGTGGTCAGCGTGGCCCGCGAGGCTTTTCAGGGAGCT
>DASWXG010000102.1:0-2848 GCA_036405615.1 Prosthecobacter sp.
CTCACCTCTGGCCCGTGCGCTTACCGAAACCCAAGATGTGGAACTTGTGCTGCTGCGGGGGCAGCAGACGCAGCGTCTGTGGTGGCACCGGCAAAAGGGCAAGGATGTGTCGGGTGAGATGCCGCAAGCGTTCGGCTTGCAGGCGGATGCGCCCATCACCAATCTCGACAGCGCACTGCGTGATGCTCTGGGGCCTGTGGTTCCCGGCAGTGCCCTGGTGCTCTTCAGTGACGGCCAGCACAATGCGGCAGGGTCGCCGGAGGAGTTTGCTGCCGCCATGAAAAAGGCATCGGTACCGGTGTTTACCGTCGGGTTTGGCAGTGAAGTTCCTCCGCCTGATCTCAGCGTGCTGAATGTGGTGACGGCGGAATCGGTTTTCCCGGAGGAGAATCTGCAAGGCCGGGTTCTAGTGAACGACTCCCTGCCTGCGGGAACGCCTGCCCAGGTGCGCATCTCCAGTGCGGGCAAAACGCTTTGGGAGAAGAACTTCGCGGCCGAAGGCAAGGGAGAGCGTTCGTTTGACTTCAACTTCCCGGTGAAACAACTGCCGGAGGCCCCGGGTGCCGGACGCGACCAGACCCTGCGGCTGCTGCAAGTGAATGTGGCCGTCCAGGGCGAAAAAGCGGGCATTGAAAAAACGCGCTCCAACAACAGCCGGGAAGTGGCCCTGCATCTTCTGACCAAAAAGCGCAAGGTGCTGATCCTGGATGGCCGTCCGCGCTGGGAAACCCGCTACATTCACAACCACTTTGATCGCGATGACCGCTGGCAGGTGAGTCTGGTTCTGGATGACTACGCAGCTCAGCCGCAGGACGGGGCGCTGCAGAAGGGTTTCCCCAAGACCCGGGAAGACCTGATGACCTATGATCTGGTGCTGCTGGGGGATGTTCCGCCTGCAAGATTCAGTGAAAACCAGCGCAACTGGTTGGTGGAGTTTGTGGAGAAACGCGGCGGCGGGCTCATTCTCATCGATGGTCTGCGCGGCGGCCTTCAGCAGTGGAGCCAGGGAAAAACAGCCCCCCTGCTGCCAGTGACCTGGGTGGCTGCGACCTCCGGTTCACAATCGCCGGCGAAAAAGATCGTCTGGTCCCTGACCGGAGAAGGGGAGCGCGAACCGGCCCTCCGCCTCAGTGACAGCCCCAGTGCCAACAGCACGCTCTGGCCCACGCTGCCGGATATGCGCTGGGCCGCCCATGCCCAGGCCCAGCCCGGGTCCACCACCCTGGCGCGGTTTGATGCGGGTGATGCTCCTGCCGCCAGTTCTGGCCGTGCGGCAGCGGTCTTCCGGCCTGTGGGTGCCGGGGCGGTTCTCTATTTGGCAACGGACGATCTCTGGCGCTGGCGTTACCAGGTGGGGGACCTTTACCATCAGCGTTTGTGGATGCAGCTGGCGGCCTGGATCGCCGCTCCGCCCTTTCAGGCCGAGGACAAACGCCTTTCCATCGGCACGGACCGCCTGCGTTATACGCCGGGAGAGCAGTCGGAGATCCGGGTCCGCTTCCGGGGAGCCGCAGGGGAATTGGTCAGCCAGGCCGAGCCTCGTGCCTTTCTCCTGCTGGATGGCAAGGAGGTGGCGACTTTGCAGATGGAGCCGGATCCCACGCATTTCGGCATCTTCCGCGCGCTGACGCCGCCGTTGAAGGCTGGGGCCTATGAAATCGCCGTTGCGGAGAATCCGGCAGCCCTGCGCGGTGATCTGCGGCTTTCCTTGCGCGTGGCGGATGCCGGCAATCCTGAGTGGTCCACCCTGACGATGAACCGCCCTCTTTTGGAGTCCATGGCCACCGCTTCGGGCGGGCGCTTTTTACGCGAGGAACAGGCAGCTACCGAGCTGCCCTCGCTTTTGAAATCCATTGACCGCCGCCAGACGACCGTGGAGGAGACGGTGCTGTGGTCCAGCTGGTGGTGGTTTGGTGCCGTCATTGCGCTGCTGACGGCCGAGTGGCTGCTGCGCAAAAAGCTTCGCCTGGTGTGAAAATGGTGGTCGTTTTCGACACTCCGCCAAGATTCTGCGACGCAATGCATGGCGCATCTGCATCAAATCACAGGGAGGGAAATCTCCTGGCCCCTTCGTACGTATAGGTTATTGATACCGTTTTTTCCGGTTTCACGGTCCGCCCCCCAAAAGCCTCTTTCATGTCCATTCCCCGTTCCATCGCCCTTCTATCTCTGCTGCCTGCGGTCGGTTCCGCTGCTGAGGCCCTGGCTGTCCGTGGCCAGGCCGCTTATGAGCAGAAAATCAAGCCGATGCTGGAGCAGTACTGCTTTGACTGCCACGCAGACGGCATGGACAAGGGCCATTTCACCTGGGACAAGCACACCGACTATGCATCCCTGCGGGGTGACCTGAAATTTTGGGACCATGTCCGCCAGCAGATCGTCACTCACGTGATGCCGCCGGAGAAGAAGGAAAAACCCAGCCTGGAACAGCGGGATGCCATGGTGGCCTGGATAGATGATGCTGTCTTCTGGACCGACCCGGCCAAGCCTGATCCAGGGCATGTGACCTATCGCCGCCTGAACCGCACGGAGTACAACAACACGGTGCGCGACCTGCTGTATGTGGACACGCGCCCGGCACGGGAGTTTCCGCCGGATGACACCGGCTATGGCTACGACAACATTGGCGATGTGCTCAGCCTTTCGCCCATGCTGATGGAGAAGTATCTCCGTGCTTCACGCGCCGTGGCGGAAGATGCCATGGACACCTCCACTCCCGGCCATGCGGATCTGGAAATTACCGGGCGCAAATTCTACAAGCAGCAGGGTGAAACCAAGGATGATGGCAGCCGTCGCTGGTTCTTTGCCAACGCTGAAGTTTCCCAGAAGTTCAACGTGCCAGCTGAGG